>CAYOLX010000007.1:0-8084 GCA_964404915.1 uncultured Candidatus Saccharibacteria bacterium
TGGTGCAGATGATTATGGAGAACTTCGGCAAAACATTTGACTGGATGAAGAAGTAATTACTTTGAATTACAAAACTCTTATTCGGCGAGTGTTTTCACGGAGCACCAAAAATTTTACTGCGCAAAATTTTCTAATGTATTTTGCGCCGGTCGCGCAAAATAATGCTCCGTGAAAACACTCGCCTCAACGAATTTTGTAATTCAAGATAATTAAAAAAAATGGCAACATTAGATCCCATCATAAAAACCGAAGACCTGTCGGTAATTTACAATCTCGGCAAGTCAAATGAATTTACCGCCCTTAGCGGTATTGATATTCAAATTTATCCAGGGGAGTTTGCGGTGTTTTTCGGACCTTCCGGGTGCGGCAAGTCAACCCTACTTTATTGTTTGGCCGGTTTGGAAACCGCGTCGCGCGGAGAAATAATTATCAAGGATAAAAATTTATCGCAAATGGATCGGCGCCAGCTGGCTTATTTGCGCCGCACTCAAATTGGAATGATTTTCCAGGCATATAATTTAATTCCCACATTGACGGTGATGGATAATGTGTTTTTGCCGCATATTTTTTTGGAAAGCGATATCGCCGCGGCAACCGAGAAAGCCCGCAGTCTTTTGGGACGGTTTGGCATTGCCGATTTGGCGGAACGCTATCCGCGCGATCTTTCCGGCGGCCAGCAACAACGGGTGGCAATCGCGCGGGCATTGATGGTTTGGCCGCCGATTATTTATGCCGATGAACCAACAGGAAATTTGGACACCGAATCTTCCAAGGTGGTAATGGATTTTTTATACGAGTTAAATGATAGAGATAAGCGCACGATTATTTTGGTGACCCACGACCCCGCCCATCTGGCTTACGCGCATCGCATTTTTCATATGCAGAACGGGCGGGTTATCCGCGAAGTTGTCAATGACTCTCGCCAGCAAATTTCTCCGGCAGCTTCCAAAGAACCGTCTTCGGTGGTTGATGCCGTCGCGCGCGCTTATCCGGGGCTGCCCGAAACACAAATTAAAGCCAAGTCGCTGGCACAATATCTGCTCACTGCGCTTGACGCTCCCGAAATCGAACGTTTTGAAGTGATTATCGCCCGCCGCATTGCCGGAGATATCAGCGAAGAGGAGTTTAAGCGCTTGCTGGATGTTCCTTTTGAAGAGGGTGGTGTGGGATTTTATCGTCAAACTGCGGCGGATTTTGCTCAAAAAGTGGAAAAAATTTTGGCGGAAGCCGATATTTTGCAGGGGTGTTTTGCCTCGCCGGCATCCGGCGAAGATCCGATTGCCGGGTTGCGGCGATTTTTGCTTGATGGCGAAAAGGTTGCTTTGAGCCGTTGGGAACAGGTCAAGGTGTTGGATGAATTGCTGGAAAAACGGCGGACCGGCAAGATCGGTCGCGAAGAGTTTCGCCGCGGTCTGGATTTGCCGGAAAAATCAGGCGGTGTTGGGTTAAATCGCCAGACCGCGAAAAAATTGACCGGAAAATTAGAAATCGCGCTTGTTAAATATCGCGAAAATTAGAAATAATTAAAAAAATGAAACTGAAATATTTAATAAAATTATCCACACGCACCTTTCGCACTCGCGCCGGACGCACCGCGCTTACGATTTTGGGCAGCGCCATCGGGATTGCCGCGATTTTTGTTTTTGTGGCGCTGGGTTATGGATTGCAAAAACTCACTTTGGAGCAAATTACCACCGCTGAGTCGTTACTTTCGCTGGACGTTAGCTCCCCCAATGAAAACATCCCTTTAAATCGCCAGACGCTTGAAGATATTGCCGCGATTCCCCATGTTGAAGAAATAAGCTTTGCGGCGCTTTTTGCCGGCCAGATTACTGTTAATGATTTAACTTCCGGGGTAAATTTTTATGCTTGTTCTCCGTCTTTTTTCCGATTAGGAGGTATTAATCCTTTAGCCGGGCGAATTTTTGAAACTGAAAATGAAAAAAGTTTAGTTGTTTCATCGGCGCTGGCTAAATCTTTTGATTTGAGTCCGGACAGTATTATTGGCAAAAACGCTCGTGTTGTTCTTTTTGGAGATGAATTTGCCAATGGTGCGGATTGGAAAATTATTGGCATTACCGATGATGACACCATGCCCTTTGCTTATTTCCCGCATCAGGCTATTAACATTCATATAACCGAGTTTGACCGCCTAAAAGTTAAAATTTCAAATACCAAATTTATTAATCCGGCAGTGGATCAGATTGTTGGAATGGGGTTTTTGGTATCGGCGCTTTCCGAAACGATTGAAGAGGCCAACAAAATTTTTGGCGCCATTCAGTTTGTGTTGGCGTTATTCGGGTTTGTCGCGTTGATGGTGGGGGCAATTGGCATGGCCAACACAATGACGGTTACTCTTTTGGAAAGAACCAATGAAATCGGTACCATGAAAGCGATCGGCGCCACTGATCGCGACATTGGAATTTTATTTTTGACTGAGTCGGTGATTATGGGATTTTTTAGCGGTTTGGGCGGAGTGGCGATTGGATTTTTGACCGCGGGAACTTTTAATCTTGCCATTAATTTATTGGCGCAATCAATGGGCGGGCAGTCAATCAGTTTGTTTTACGCGCCGCCATGGTTCACCGCGTTTATTGTCGTCTTTTCCACTCTTGTGGGGTTATTTTCCGGTATCTTTCCCTCGCGCAAGGCGGCGCAAATGAATCCGCTGGAAGCGCTAAGATACAAATAGATCGCTTCCTTTCGCGCCTAATAAAAAATTTTGAAATCTTACTCTTTTTGAAAAGGTGTTATTTTCCGCGGATTTTTTGTATAATAAAGATGATGGCAAAAGGTCGCAATTTTGGGTTAGACAAATTTATTTTTATTGTTAATGCAATCGGCGCCGATTAAAATTTTAATGTTCGGCTGGGAGTTTCCGCCGCATAATTCCGGCGGTTTGGGCGTGGCTTGCCAAGGATTGACTCAGGGTTTGGCGTCTTTGGGCGCGCGGATTACTTTTGTGCTTCCCCAAAAAAACGATTACGCCGCCGCGCCTTGCCGGATGATCTTTGCCGATCAATGGGCAGGGAAAAAAAATTTGCCGGCGGGCGTGAAAACGATCGCGGTGAATTCGCCGCTGTCGCCCTATTTGGATGCCGAATCTTATTACCGTCAAATTGCAAAATGCAAAGAGCCGAATTTGGCGCTGCACCCTTCGGTTTGGCGCCGAGATTTAATGGGAGAAGTGATGCGCTACGGACAAATCGGGGGCGCCATTGCCGCTGTTGAAGATTTTGATGTGATTCATTGCCATGATTGGTTGAGCTTGCCCGCGGGAATGGCGGCAAGGGAAGTTTCGGGCAAGCCGTTGGTGTTTCACGTTCATGCCACCGAATATGATCGAGCGGGAATCAATGGTTTAAATCGCGAAATCTGTTTGGTGGAAAAGCAAGGGTTTGAGGGTGCCGATGCGGTGGCGGCGGTGAGCGGCTACACCAAGCGAAGAATCATAAGCGATTATGGCGCGCCGCCCCAAAAAATCACTGTGGTGCCCAACGCAGTGAACCACGATGAATACGGCGGCACGGCGGATCGCATGCTGGCGCTAAAAAAAAGCGGCAAAACAATCGTGCTGTTTGTCGGAAGATTGACCTTTCAGAAAGGGCCGGATTATTTTTTGCGCGCGGCGCGCGCGGTGGCGGCGGCTGACAAAGACGCGATGTTCGTGTTCTCCGGATCGGGAGATATGGAGCGGTGGCTGATTGAGGAAGCCGCGCGGCTGGAATTGGCGGATCGGGTGATATTTGCCGGATTTTTGCGCGGTCGCGACCTAGCGCGGCTCTATAAAGCGGCCGATCTTTATGTGATGCCATCGGTCTCCGAGCCTTTCGGGCTCACCTCATTGGAAGCGTTAGCCAGCGGCACGCCGATTCTGATTTCCCGCCAATCCGGAGTGGGCGAAATGGTGGCGCATTGTTTGAAATGCGATTTTTGGGACACCGGTCAAATAGCGGCAAAAATATTGGCGGCGTTGCGCTACAATGAGCTGGGCGCGGAATTGCGCCAAAATGGATTGGCCGAAGTCAAAAAATTCAACTGGACCGATTCGGCGCGAAAGTGTTTGAATATCTACCAAAGAGTTATAACCGCTTAAAATCAAAATTGAAAAATAAGAAATGAATTCTTCGGCAAAATCAAGATTGATGCTGAGCAAGCCGAAGCATCAAAATTAAGGAATATCTATCGTTGAAATTTTTCGCGAAAAATTTCAACTCCAAAATTTTTCATTTTGATATTTAAATTTTTAATTTGAAACATGCCTCCCATTTGCCTATATCTTCACACCCATCAGCCGCGCCGGCTGAAAAAATTTTCCGTTTTTGACATTGGCGGCGGCGATGACTATTTTGACCGCGATAAAAACCGGGAAATTTTGGAAAAAGTCGCGCGCAAAAGTTATTTGCCGGCAAATCGGATGTTTTTGGATTTAATTCGCCGTTCGCGGGGAAAGTTTAAATTAAGTTTGAGCATTACGGGAGTTTTGCTGGAGCAAATGGAGGCCGAATTTCCCGAAGTTTTGCAAAGCTTTCGCGATTTGGTTGACACCGGTTGCTGTGAGTTGGTCTCGGAAACCTATCATCACTCTTTGGCATCGGTGTATTCTCCGGCGGAATTTCGCCGGCAGGTTGATTTGCAAAACCAAGCGCTAAAAAAGCACTTTGATTTTTCGCCGCGGTTTTTCAGAAACACCGAACTGGTGTATAATAATAGTATTGCCAAGATGGTGGAACAGATGGGATTTGTTGGCATGCTTGTCGAAGGCTGGGATGAAATTTTGCAATGGAAATCGCCCAATTTTTTATACACGGCCAAAGGCGGCAATTTGCGCTTGCTGGCGCGAAATTACAAATTGAGCGACGACATCGGTTTTCGATTTTCCGATCGCGGCTGGAAAGAGTGGCCGCTCACCGCGGAAAAATATACCGGATGGATCAATCTTTTAAACCTTGATCAAGAATGCCAAACTCTAAATCTTTTTATGGATTATGAAACGTTTGGCGAGCATCAATGGGAAGAAACCGGAATTTTTAATTTTTTTGAAGCGTTTTTTTGGAAGGCGATGGAAAATCCGCGCAATCGATTCGTCTTGCCGTCGCGATTGGTTGCTGAAGTTGGGCCGGCGGGGGAATTGGATTTTTGGCGCTTGGTTTCTTGGGCGGATATGGAGCGTGATTTGAGCGCTTGGAACGGCAACAAAATGCAGCAAGCCGCGCTGGAAAAATTATACGCGCTGGAAAATGACGTTAAAGAAACTCAAGACGACAAATTGCTTGAAGATTGGCGCAAACTGCAAACCAGCGATCATTTCTATTATATGTGCACCAAATGGTTTTCCGACGGCGATGTGCATAAATATTTCAACCCCTATGAAAGTCCCTATGAATCGTTTATCGCGTTTATGAATGTCTACAGCGATTTAAAAATAAAAGTGGAGGAAAAATTGAAATCAAAAACAAAGGTCGCCTCTTAAAAATAAATTCCAAATTCTAAATCCTAAACTCTAAACAAATCTAAATATCAAAATAGAAAATTTAAAATGAACATGTTTTTCGTTTTGAAATTTTTAAGTTTGAATTTTGAATTTGTTTGGGATTTGGATATTATGATTTAGGATTTAATTATTATGGTTATCAAAGCTGTTCCCAAAAAAAAGATGTGTGTTGCCGGCGATGTTGAGCCGGAAAAAGCGTTTTGGCTCAATGATGGCCGGATGCTTAAAAATCTCAAAGAATTAGCACTTGCCCTGGAAACAATGGACGCCGCGCTCTGGGATTTTCATGCCAATGCCGAAAGAAACGATTTTGCCAACTGGGTGGAAGATGTTTTCGGTCAAAAACAGCTTGGCTCGGCGTTGCGCAAAACCAAGAGCGCCAAAACCGCCGCCAAGAGAGTCAAAGAAAAAATTGACGCTCCCAAGTTCTGGTCGTTTTTAATGTAGCTGCAAATCATATGGCAATCAAAAAAGAATCGTTAACCCCGAAGGCGGATTTATTGTTGGAAATTTCCTGGGAAGTTTGCAATAAAATCGGCGGCATCAACACGGTTTTGGCCACCAAAGCCGCGCAGATGATTTCTCGTTATCAAGACGGTTATTTTTTGGTTGGTCCTTATATTGAATCGGGGATTAAAAACAACCTGGAAGAAATATCTCCCAAAGGGTGGATGAAAAAAGCGTTTGATAATTTAAAAGATCAGGGCATTGTTTGTCATTTCGGCAAGTGGCTGATAGAAGGCGAACCGCAGGTGGTTTTGATTGATTTTTCCACGCTTTGGCCCAATGTCAACCGCTACAAAAAAGAATTGTGGGATGATTATCGGATTGATTCAATGAATTCGGGCTTTGATTTTGACGAGCCGGCGGTTTGGGGCCATGCCGCCGCCCGCCTGATTGAGCAAGTCGTTTTGTTAAATCCCGCGAAAAAAACGGCGATACATTGCCATGAATGGCTTGCCGGCGCGGCGCTGTTGTTTGCCAAAAAGTTTGGCGTTGAATTCGGTTCGGTGTTCACCACCCATGCCACTACTTTGGGAAGAAGCCTGGCATTTGCCGGCCGGGAATTTTATGAAGGCATTGAAAATATTGATTCGCTCAAAGAGGCATATCAATGCAATGTTCACCCCAAGCATCTTTTGGAAACCGCCGCCGCGCGCGAGTGTTCGGTGTTCACCACGGTGAGCGAAATCACCGGCATGGAATGCAAATATTTTCTGGGCCGGGAACCGGATGTTTTTTTGCCCAACGGGTTGGACGCGGGTGGCTATTTGAGTTTTGAAGAAGCGGCGATCAAACATCGCATTCAGCGAGGCAGGATTCGCGAATTTTTATTTTATAATTTTTTTCCGCACTACACTTTTGACCCCAAAGAAACTTTGTTCTACTTTTTAATGGCGCGTTATGAATTTCACGCCAAAGGCATTGATTCTTTTATCACCGCTCTGGGCGATTTGAACCAAAGATTGAAACGGGAAAAAAGTTCGCGCACGGTGGTGGCGTTTTTGTGGGTGCCGGCGCAAACGAAAGGCATCCATCCCGATCTTGTTGAGAATCGCGGCAATTATTTTGATATCAAAGAATTTATTAACGAAAACTCAAGCGATCTGATGGAGACTTTCACCTATTCGCTTTTTGCTCAAAGAGATTTAAAGAGTGCCGATGTTTTTGACAGTGAGCCGCATCGCGAACTTGACCGCCGTTTGCGCAAAACTCGCCGCGCCGGCGTGCCGTTGAATTGCACTCATGAATTGGAGCATCGCGACGATGAAATCATCAGGGCGCTGGCGCAAGCGGGTTTGGGGAACAAAAAAGAAGATTCGGTCAAAGTTGTTTTTTATCCGGCATATTTAACCGGCACCGATCGCTTGCTCAATTTGACGATGCGCGAAGCCATTCAAGGATGCCATTTGGGGGTATTTCCGTCATATTATGAGCCGTGGGGTTACACGCCATTGGAGGCGGCGGCCGAAGGCGTTCCGGCGGTAACCGCCGATTCCAGCGGTTTGGGAAGATTTTTGGAAAGCTTGCCGCGCGATGAGCAAAATCCGGGAATTTATATTGTGAATAATTTTGGCAAATCCGCCGATGACACGGCCGCGCAATTGGGAGATATTCTCTACCGCTATGCGACAATGTCGCGCCATCAGCGAGTGGAAAACAAGATCAACGCCCGCAAACTGGTCAACAATTTTGACTGGGCGAATTTGGCGGAAAATTACGTGGCGGCGCACAATCTGGCGATTAAAAAATCAAAATCCCAAATCCTAATATCTAAACCCTAAACAAATTCAAAATTCAAACTCAAAAATTTCAAAACAAAAAATATTCGGTTTTTAAATTTGAATTTTGATATTTGAATTTGTTTAGGGTTTAGGATTTAGTTTTTAGGATTTGAGTTTATGTTGAATATTATTCATCATTTTGGCGGCAAAACAATAAAAAAATCGGTTAGCAATAGCGGCGGGCAAAGCTTGATGCTGGGGCGGGACGGAAGCTATTTGTGGATCGGCAAAAACCCGGCCAGCCGCTATCAGGGCTGGTTTTTTGAGACCGGTGCGGGTTTGATAAAAATTATTGATAATATCCA
>CAYOLX010000007.1:8184-20621 GCA_964404915.1 uncultured Candidatus Saccharibacteria bacterium
AGGGCTGGTTTTTTGAGACCGGTGCGGGTTTGATAAAAATTATTGATAATATCCACGCCGCCGGCACGGGTGATTTTTTGGCGCTGGAAAATCATTTTTGGCAGGTGAAAAGAATTTGGCAAAACAATAAAGAATATTTTTTCGCGCCGGCATCCGATTGCCTGGCATATGAAATTGAAAAACCGGCGAAAATATCATTTTTTTTGGACATTAAAGAATCCTATAAAAATCCGGACGCGGGGCGGCATTATTCGGCGCGCGAAGAAGACGGAATGATTATCGTTAGCTATCGTCAAGACGGCGATTTTTTATTGTCCGAAATTTTTTTGGCGGCGGCGGGAAATTTTGACACTGCCAAGACCGGCGGCGAATGGATGAATCAAGGATATGAAATGGATAAAAGACGCGCGTCGCCGCCGTTTGAAAGGCAAGTTTTTTGCCCGGCAAGAATTTTGGCGTCAAGATTGGTTTTTGCCGTCGGCGGCGACAAAGAAAAAACAATGGCGCGGGTAAGATGGATTCTTGACGGCTTTGAGGCGGAAAAATCTCGCGCGCGCGCCGAATTTTTAAAAAATCACCCGAGGTTTTTTTGGACAGGATTGCCCGATAAAACCGAAATCGCGAAAGAGGCGGCCAAAAACGCCTTGCGGATGTTGATTTTACCCAAAAAAGATTCTTTGGCGTTGCGCGCCGGCTGGCCGTGGTTTTTTCAAATTTGGCAAAGAGACGAGGCGGTATCGTTGAAAGGATTGTCGCAATCCGGCAAAAAAACCGCCGATGAGATTTTTTGGCGGCAGATAAGAGAGTTGAAAAAAAACAAATATCATTTTGATACTGCCGACGGGGTTGGCTGGCTGTTTTCGCGCGCCGGCGAATTTTTGAAAAAAAATCATTTTGACGGCGAGGAAAAACAAGAAATCGCCGACGCTTTGGAGAGGGCGATCGGCTGGCTTTTGCGGAATCGCACGCGCGGCGGTCTGGCGATTAATCGCGGCGAAAAAACTTGGATGGATAGCTTGGAGCGTTCCGGCGCCTGCTTGGAAATTCAAGCCCAGCGGCTGGCGATGTATGATTTGGCGCGCCGGCTGGCCGATAGTTCTGAAAAAAAAGAATATTACGCGCAATTAAAAGAGGGGTTGGAAATTATTGTTCGGAAAGCTTTTTTTGACGGGCAAAATTTGGCGGACCGATTTGATTTGGGAAAAAATCTGCCCGACTTTACTTGCCGCCCTAATCTTTTTTTGGCGGCTTATATTTATCCGAATTTATTGTCAAAAAGCGAATGGCGCGTTGTTTTTGAAAACGCGCTAAAAAAACTTTGGCTTGATTGGGGCGGACTGGCCACCATTGATAAAAACGACGCGCGCTTTTGCGGCCAAAGCACCGGCGAAGACGCGAGATCCTACCATAACGGCGACAGCTGGTTTTGGATCAACAACCTCGCCGCGATCGCGATGCGCCAAATCGGCGGCGGCTATTTCAATCATTACATTGAAAAAATTTTTATCGCCTCGCGCCACGACATTTTGTGGCGCGGCGCGATGGGCTGCGCCAGCGAGATAAGCTCGGCGCAAACTTTTGATCCCGCCGGCTGCCCCAACCAGGCCTGGAGCGCCGCCACCTTCATGGAACTCTGCCAAGAACTAAAGAAATAATCCTATGGAAAAATTTCAGCATTTTGAACAAATTGATGGCAACATTCCAATAGAAGTTAAGGAGCGAATTTTGCAAAGTCGCGAACAAGAATTTAATAATTCGGAGTCAAAATTTGGCTTGATTAAAAATAAAAAAGGAGATGTTATTGAAAGAAATAAAAATGAAAACGATCTTAAGATTATAAACTTATCTAATGATGCGACGAATCGTCTTCTTGCAAGATATGGCTTGCCCTCGCTTGATGTTTCGCCAGGTAAAATCCATATTATTGATGATAAATTTAGAAATAAAGCATGGGATTATACTTCTGCATCAACAAAAGAAATTTTCATTAATGATGAAGAGTTCAAAGTTATTTTAGCTGATAAAATCGTTCATGAAATGATTCACTTGAAATCAAAAGCGCGTTTTCGGACAATAAAAAACAATGGAGGCGGTTTTTATTTGCAAGATAAATCATCTGGCCTCAATAATTTTACGATAAGCAAAAAAATCTCTTTTTTGAATTTAAATGAAGCGATTGTTGAAGAATTAAGTAAAAAAATTTGTAGCGAGTTATTTAAAGAAGATATTTTTAAAGATGATCTTCAACAAAGGGATCAAGTTATTGCAAATAATCCGTGTGCTGATAGTGATATGATTAGAGAAAGAATAAAAGAAAATGAAGCTATTGCGGTAAAATTATACGATCCTTATGATAATAATTTCTTAAAAAGAAAAATTGCTAAATTAAAGGGTAAAAAAAAAGAAATTGTATATTTTGATTTTGCATATTACAAACAAAGAAAAGTGTTGAATTTATTGATTGATAAAATTTACGAGAATAAGAACAATTTAGATATGGGCGGGAAAGAATTTAATTTCAGAAATCGCGAAGAAATTTTCAATGTTTTTGCCGAATCAATGCTGAAAGGAGATTTACGTCGAGTAGTTAAATCGATTGATTCTGCTTTTGGCGTTGGGACGACTCAGAAACTATTAAAATTTGAAAACGGCGTTGATAAAGATGGCAAGCCCTTTAATGATGTTGACGGGCAGTTGGAATTTGTGAAAAATCTTTAATTTTTTTGACAAAATCACAAAACAGACATAATATCAAAATACAATTGAATATTTGCCAAAGGCGATTGGCGCGGGCACCAACCGCGCTGCCGGGTGAAAAATCCGGCAACCGTTAAGGGTCTAAGTTTTTTGGCAAAAAAAGAGATAACCCTTGCTTTGCTTGGGACAAGTTAGGTGGAACCGCGGGAAAAAACCTCGCCCTAATGTTAAACGAATGCGTTTAACCGTGGAGCGAGTTTTTTTAATAACGAAACTACCATTCTTTTATTCGTACGAATAAGCGAATAGTTTTAATGGACAAAAAATATGAACAAACAAAAATGCGATATTGAAGTTATCCGCCATTCGCTGGCGCATATAATGGCCGCGGCGGTTAAAAGTTTATATCCCGAGGCGAAATTCGGCATGGGACCGGCGATTGTTGATGGATTCTATTATGATTTTGATTTGGGCGAAAGCAAGTTATCGCCCGATGATTTGCCCAAAATTGAGGCAAAAATGAAAGAAATAATCGCTTCGGGCGTTGCGTTTGGAAAAAAAGAGCTGTCGCCCGATGAGGCAAAACAAATTTTTAGCGATCAGTCCTATAAGTTGGAGATTATTGATGATTTAAAAAACGAAGGCGAAAAGCAAATTTTGGTTTACCAAAGCGGCGATTTTGTTGATTTGTGCAAAGGTCCGCACATTGATAATACCAAAGATTTGCCCGCGGATGGATTTAAATTGACCAAAATCGCCGGCGCCTATTGGAAAGGCGATGAGAAAAATAAAATGCTCACGCGCGTTTACGGCGCGGCGTTTTCGTCCAAAAAAGAATTGACGGAGCATCTGAAAAACCTTGAAGAAGCCGAAAAGCGCGACCATCGCAAATTAGGCAAAGAGCTTGATTTATTCCATATTGATGAGGAGGCGGGATTGGGTTTGGTTTTGTGGCATCCCAACGGCGCGATGCTTTGGCGGCTGATTGAAGATTTTTGGTATGATCAGCATTTGAAAAATGGTTACGATTTGGTGCGATCGCCTCATATCGGCAGCCGCAAGCTTTGGGAAAAATCCGGGCACTGGGGGTTTTATTCGGCAAGCATGTATCCGCCAATGGAGGTGGGACAATCGCTGGAAGATCAAAAGTTGGACAAAAAAGCGAATGAGCCCGAACAATATCTGTTAAAGCCGATGAATTGTCCGTTTCATGTGCGAATCTACAAAAATAATCAGCATTCCTATCGGGAATTTTCCCTGCGCTGGGCCGAATGCGGCACGGTTTATCGTTATGAAAAAAAAGGCGAGCTCTCGGGGTTAACGCGCGTGCGGGGGTTCACGCAGGATGACGCGCACATTATTTGCCGCAAGGACCAGGTTGCCGATGAATTAAAGCGAGTGGTGGATTTCATTGAGTTTATGTATAATTCGTTCGGATTTCCAATGGAAGCGGTGAATGTTTATTTATCGTTGCGCGATCCGGCAAACAAAGAAAAATATGCCGGGGATGATGCCGGTTGGGAATTCACGGAAAATGTTTTGTGCCAAGTGGCTCAAGAAAAGAAATTGAATTTCAAAGAAGAGTTGGGTGAGGCGGCGTTCTATGGTCCCAAACTGGATTTCAAAATCAAAGATGTTTTGGGGCGGGAATGGCAGTGCTCCACTTTGCAGTTTGATTTCAATTTGCCCGAACGTT
The DNA here is from genome assembly GCA_964404915.1 of uncultured Candidatus Saccharibacteria bacterium. Classification (GTDB taxonomy): domain Bacteria; phylum Patescibacteriota; class Minisyncoccia; order Minisyncoccales; family UBA5738; genus UBA5738. Next base: position 12,578 of record CAYOLX010000007.1, read on the forward strand.
TTGATATGTCGTTTATCAATCAAAAAGGAGAGCGGGAAAGACCCTATATGTTGCATCGGGCGCTGTTCGGCTCCTTTGAGCGATTCATCGGCTTGTTGATTGAACACTATGCCGGCGCGTTTCCGGTGTGGTTGTCGCCCGTACAAGCCAAAATTCTTTCCGTGGGCGAGGCGCATATTGATTATTGCCAAAAGTTAGCCGATGAATTGACGCAAGCCGGCATTCGCGTTGAAATTGATATCGCCGATGAAACCATGGGTAACAAAATCCGCAAAGCCGCCGGTGAAAAAATTCCCTATGTTTTGGTGATTGGCGATAAAGAAATTCAATCCGATATGCTGGCCGTTCGCGATCGCGGCGCCAAATCCCCCCGCCCCATCTCCAAAAAAGATTTTATCGCCGAAGTCCTTGCCAAAATCACCTCTCGCGACTGATTTATTTTTTCGGAGATCTAACCTTTCAGACGTCCGATGAGGTTAGACCTTGCCAAGAAATAAACTTGCATAGGTTTCACCTATGCAAGTATTAGAAAACTATTTTGTAAAAATTATGGAGGTTGAAATTTATCAAAAGGACGGGATAAAAGTCGCGCGGGTTGTCGGCAAGGGGATGATAATCGCCGCGGCGCAAGACGCGCTGGATTTGATGGTTCACCCGGCGCTGGAAGGCGCGCGGCGAATTATTATTGAGCGTCAAAATATCGCGCCGGATTTTTTTGATCTGAGCACCCGCCTTGCCAGCGAGGTTTTGCAAAAATTTGTCAATTATCAAGTGAAATTGGCGATCGTGGGCGATTTTTCCGATTTGAGCAAGACCTTCGGCGATTTTGCCGGCGAATCAAACCGCGGCAATCAAATTTTCTTTTGCGCCGCAATCGACAACGCCAAAACCAAATTGTTCTCGGCAAAATAATTTCAAAATAAACAATTTGATATTTTTAGCGATAGCAAAAATTATCAAATTTAGGTGAGCGAAAAACTTGAGAAATTAATGAGCTTGGTTTTTAAATGACATTCCAATATTCTTAATAATGTTGGAATGTTGGCAAAAACGAGGCGATAAATTGCAGATAACGATATTCTGGTATTCTGCAGAATATTGGAATATATAATGGGTCTGTTGCCGAATTAGCTTTGGCTGCAATTTCCATCTTTCGGTTGCGCCAAATTCGTCAATCGTCGGCATACTTTAAGCCAAGTATGCCTCCTCTTTTCTCATTTGGCTCGCGCGAAATCTGAAAATTTCGCTTCAAAGCCAATTTGGCAACAGACCCATAATAGAAGATTTAAATAGTGGATAGTGGTTGGCGGCGGCGACGGGGGCGGCGTTTTTTGTTTTTGGCGGGCGTGCTATGATGGAAAAAAGATAAAAAATATGAATTTTATTGATTCAATTTTTGGCAAAAAACGAAACGGCTCCGGCCGGCGCGTGAGCCGCGATTTATTAAAGGGAATACTTCATGGGTCGCCGATTCCCCAGTTTGTTATTGACAAAAATCATTTTATTGTTCACTGGAACGCGGCGTTGGCCGAATATACCGGTTTTCCTGAAAAAGAAATGATTGGCACTCGCTGCCAATGGCAGGCGTTTTATGATTTTGAACGGCCGTGCTTGGCGGATCTTTTGGCGGATCAAAAATTATCATTAATCGCTCGGTATTATCGCGGCAAATACGCCAAATCAAAACTGGTGCCCGAGGGTTATGAGGCAACGGATTTTTTTCCGCGAATGGGCGGGCGCGGCACATGGCTTTATTTCACCGCGGCTCCGATTCGCGGCTCCGACGGGCGGATTATCGGCGCGGTGGAAACGTTGGAAGATGTCACCGCGCGCAAAAACGCCGAGGAAGCCAGCAAAAAACGGGCGGCAAAATTGCAAAAAAGCAAGGCGGCGCTTTTGAGCGCGGTGAAAAATCTTGACGCGCAAAAAATAAAACTTGGCGAGGAAAAAGCCAAAGCGGAAGCGATTTTGATGTCCATTGGCGATGGATTGGTGATTACTTCCGGCAAGGAGGGAATAATTATAATGGCGAATCGCGTTTTTGAGGAATTGATCGGCTGGAAGGAAAATGAAATCATCGGCCATTCTTTATTTGATGTGATGCCCGCGCGGGATGCGGATGGCAATCCGGTGCCGCCGCAAAAAAGATTTGTCTCTCGAGTGCTCAATGGAGATCGTCCGGAAACTGCGACTTTTTATTATGGGCGCAAAGATGGCTCGTTTTTTCCCGGAGCGGTGACGGTGTCAAAAATTATTTTCGGCGGCAAAAACATTGGGGCGGTGTCGGTTTTGCGCGATGTGACCCGCGAAGTTCAAATTGATCGCGCCAAAACGGAATTTATTTCTTTGGCGTCTCATCAGCTTCGCGACGCGCCCACTGCTATCGGCTGGTGCGCGGAAATGCTGTTAAACGGCACGCAAGGACCGCTCACCGCGGGGCAAAAAGATTATGTTGAAGAGATTTATCGGCGCAATAAAAACGCCACGGGGCTGATCAACGATCTTTTGAATGTTTCGCGCATTGATTTGGGAACATTTATTATTGAGCCGGAAGAGGTTTTGCCGGAGAGCGTTTGCGATGGCGAAATAAAACAATTTATGCCGCAAATTGAAGCGAAAAAGCTGCGGCTGGAAAAAGATTATGACAAAGATTTGCCGCGAATCAACGCCGATCGCGGCCTTTTGGGGGTGGTGTTTCAAAATTTGATTTCCAACGCGATTTATTACACTCCCGAAGGCGGCCAAATAAAAATCGGCCTGAAATTTGAAAAATCCGCGGCGGGCAAAAAAGAAAAAGTTGTTTTTTCGGTGGTGGATAACGGTTGCGGCATTCCTGACAATCAAAAAGACAAAATTTTTCAAAGAATGTTTCGCGCCGACAATGCCAAGATCGCGCGATCCGGCGGCAGCGGATTAGGACTTTATGTGGTCAAAGAAATCATTGATCAGGCCGGTCCCGGGTGGGAAATCGGCTTTGAATCAAAAGAAAACCAAGGATCGTTATTTTGGATTAAAATTCCATTATCGGGAATGATCCCTCGCGCCGGACAGGCGCAACTCACGCGCGGTGCGGTTTGAATTTTTTATTATTATGCCGGCAAATAAAAAAAGAAAAATTTTGATTGTTGACGATGAGCCGTTTTTGGCGCGGGCGATAAAGGAGCGGCTGGCGCTGGAGGGTTTTGAGGTTGCCGTTGCCGCCGATGGGTTGGCGGGGCTTGCCGCTGCGGATGAATTCAGTCCGGATTTGATTTTACTTGATTTGTTGATGCCCAAAATGGATGGTATGGCAATGCTAAAAAAATTGCGCCAAGGCGGGCGCGGCAAAAAGACCCCGGTGATTATTCTGTCAAATCTCAACAACGATCAGGCAAGACGCGATTCATTGGCCGCGGGCGCTAATGATTTTATGACTAAAATTAACGCTTCGCTTGAAGACATTGCCGCCGTAACAAAAAAACAATTGAAAAATTAAATCCCTATTTGTGATTATGCACCACGGTACCGGCGCCATAGCCGATGCCCGGTCTTTCGCGGGCAAAGACTTCTTCTTTTCCTGCCGGGATTTCGGGCAGGGTGTTTTTGAAAATAAATTCCGCATCGCCTTGCGTCATATTGGTGCATCCCGCCGATTGCGGCATGCCGAAGCGGTCGTGCCAATAGGTGCCGTGAATGGCATAGTCATAATTATAATACATTATCCACGGAATATCTTTTAAATGATAGCTGTATGAGTGCAAGGGCGGGCCGCCTTGCATATCGCCTTTCGCCAATTTATACCAAACGCGGTAGGTGCCGGTTCTGGTCGGGTTTTCGTCGCGTCCGGGGGCGATATAGGTGGCAAATATCGGCCGGTCATAATCAAACAAGGTCATAATTTTTTTGGACAAATCAACGTCGATCCACCTCTCTCCTTCGCGAACTTCTCCGGGAATGGCAAATTCGGCGGGTGGCGCGGGCTGTGCCATGGGGGTGACAAATCCCGAGAAAATATACGCGCCGGCATACATTCCGCCGTCAATTTGATACCAAAGATTGTTTTGATTTATCCATTCGCCGAAGGTTTCTTTAATCACCTTGACGCGATTGGCGGTGGAAAGGGTTCCCAATTTCTCCGATGATGCCGCCGGCTCTTGCCGCACCGCAATGCCGTTGGCGTTGATTTGACCCCACCATCCCAAATATTGAAAACGATCTTTGCCCAAGATCGCGGCGCTGGGGATTTGTCCGGCAAAATTCCACGTGGCGATGGAAACGCGATTTTCTTGGTCGGCGACAATTGCGCGAATGCCGTATTCTTTGTCAATTTCAACTTCTTGCTCAAAAGCGAAAAGATATTTATCGGGCTTGATTTGTTCTTGGCGAAAAGAAATAAACTCTTCGTTGACGAAAACCGCCGCGCTTTTCAGCGGGGACGACAAAGTCGCTTCAAAGCTGATGGTGTGGCGCATGGGGAACGCGAACGAATCCGGCGCCGGTTTTTGACTCGCGATTTGAGGATAATTTTCTTGCGCGAACGGCAAAACGATTTTTGCGAAATTTCGACCGGTTTCAATCGCGGCGGCGGCATAGTGGCCTTGTCGCCAAATATCCAATATCAAGCGCGCGCCGTCAATTTCATATTTAATGGAATCAACCAGAGGATTGCCCGCTACTTGCAACCAGTCCAGATCGCTTTCAATTCGCGAGATATCTTCAAAAATCACGCGGGTTTTGGCTTGGTCGGTAATTTCTTCAATTTCATATTCGGGCAAAGACGCCAGCGCGGGCTGGTCGGCGCGAAATTCCAGCTCAATAATCGCGCCGGTTTCTTCTTGGCATCCGCAAGAAACGATTTTTGCCGAGTAGGATTTCGGGCGCTTGGGAATTTCAGTTTCATAGTTTTGGGGCAAGGGCAGCGCCAGCCACCAAATAATGCCGCATATCAAAACCGCGCTTGTCGCTCCAACGCCGAATTTCCATTTGATTCCGAAATTATTTTTCGCCGCGATTATCTTGACGCGGATTTTTTTGACGCTTCTTTTAATCATTTTCAATGCCAATATTTTTTTCCGCGGGAGGTTTTTTCCAATTTACTCAAAACCCCCGCCAAAGCGAGGGGAATTGAGCCAACTCCTTTCGCGTCGGCGAAAAGAGCAATTCGGCGTCCTCCGAACGAGGGTTCAAAGGTTTCGCACGCATTGCCATTTTATTATAATTTGCCGTCCAATGTCAAATAAAATTGATTTTTTATTGATTTTATGCCACAATCATCGAGTTGAGCCGATGAAAAATGAAAGAATTTACTGCTAAAACGGAATATAAGTTGTTAATGTAGCAGGAATTTGGGAATCCGCGCGTTGGCGTGGAAGCTTTTTGCGTTTTCAATCCCGAACCCTGTTTTTTTGTTGCTTGCTCTTTGCAGTTTCTTCGTTCTCTGTAGTTTTGACAAGGGGGGGCGAAGGAGGGATAGAAGGAGAAAAAACGGGTGAAGAAAAAATTATGAAAGAAGAAAAACAAAAAATTAAAATTTCAAACAAATTCAAAAATCCGGTTGCCATTCGCGCGGGAGAGCCGCTGGTAATTGTTAAAGATGTTGCCAAATCATATGGCAAGGAGGAGCTTTTTTGCGACGCGCGCATGCGCGTGATGCCGCGCGAGCGAATTGCGATCGTGGGCGCCAATGGCATTGGCAAAAGCACTTTGCTTAAAATTATCATTGGTCAAGAAGAAGCCGATGAAGGCGCGCGCGAAATTCACAAAGGCGCGCGCGTCGGCTATTTACCGCAAGAAACGCATTGGAAGTCGCTGGAAAAAACGATTGAAGAAGAAATTTATTCGGCCAATGCCAAAATGAGCGTGATGATCGCGCGCAAAGAAGATTATGAAGCGCGGGAAGCGACCGGAGAATTGCCGGAGGAAGAGGTTGCCGATTATTGCCGGTTTTTGGAAGAATTCAAGGCCGCTGACGGTTATCGCTATCAAGGAATGATTGAGCGTTTGCTTTTGGATTTTGGATTTGCCCGGGATTCTTGGCGGCGAAAAATCATTTCGCTTTCCGGCGGCGAACGCACCAAGTTGGCGCTGGCAAAAGTCATTTTGGCCAATCCCAATTTGATTGTTTTGGACGAACCCACTAATCATTTGGACATTGAAACTTGCGAGTGGCTGGAAAATTTTTTAATCGGGCGCAATATTGCCATATTATGCGTGTCGCACGACCGCTATTTTTTGGATCGGGTTTGCGGCAATACCTATGAATTAACCAAAAACGGCATTGAAAGATACCAATGCTGCTATTCCGATTATGTCATTGAGCGCCAAGCCCGCCGCGCGGCATTAGAGAAAAAATATCATATCCAGCAAAAATATCTTAAAGAACAGCAGGAATATATTGATCGCTTCCGCTACAAAGCCACCAAAGCCGCGGGCGTGCAAAGCCGCATCAAGCAATTGGCAAAAATTGAAAAAATAGAATTGCCCAAGGAGCAGGCAAAAGACATCAAAATCAAGCTTGATTCTGGAACCCGGCTTTGCCGCCGCGTGTTGAAATTGGATGGCATCGCCATCGGATGCGAGGATAACATTTTATTTTCTTTGGACGGCAATTTGGAGGTTGAATGGGGCGACAAAGTGGGCATTATCGGCGCCAACGGAATGGGAAAATCCACATTGTTAAAATCAATTTTGGGCAGAACCAAAACATTGAAGGGAAAAATCTCGGTGAGCGATCGCGTTCGGATTGGATATTACGCGCAAGCCCATGAAGAAATGGATCCGTCAAAAATTTTGCTTGAAGAGGTGGCATCCAAAACCGACGAGAGCGAGGAGCGGGTAAGATCGGTTTTGGGAGCAATGTTATTCGCGCCGTTTGAAATGGAAAAGAAAAAAATTGGCGATCTGTCAGGCGGAGAGCGAGCGCGCGCCGCGCTGGCGGAATTGATTTTGCGCAAAGTTAATTTTTTGCTGTTGGATGAACCCACCAATCATTTGGATTTGCCGTCAAAAGAGGTGATCGCCAAAGTTTTCAAAGAATATAAAGGCACGATTCTTCTGGTGAGCCATGATCGCTATATTCTCAACGAAATTTGCACCCATATTTGGGACGTGAAAAACGGCAAATTAACCGGCTATTTGGGCAACTACGACGATTACAAATACCATCTGGCGCATTAATAACGGAATTAAACATACATAGGGGTCTGTTGCCAAATTAGGTTCAGAGCGAAATTTTCAGATTTTGAGCGAGAAAAATGAAGAGTGAGGAGGCATATTTAAGCTAAATCTGCCGACGAGCGATGAATTTTTCGCAGCCGAAATATGGAAATTGCAGTTGAACCTAATTTGGCAACAGACCCCATAGGTGACACCTATGTATGTTTAATTGTTATAGGTGCGGTGAAATATAAAATTTTGGGGGTTGTAGTAATTTTGTGCAGCCCGGGCAAGAAATAATTGCAATAACGAATAAGACAAGAGTGTCGAAACTCTAAAGTTAAAAGTTATAAAAATATATGAAAAACAAATTAAGCAGGAAAAATATTATCGCCGCGGCGATAATGGTATTTTGCGCGGCGAGTGTCGGCACGGTTTACGCCAATGAAGCTGCCGATAAAGACATGATGAGCGGTTTGGTTGCCGCGATCGCGCAGAAATTTAACTTGAATCAAACCGATCTGCAGGCGGTATTTGATCAACAACGCGGGCAATGGCAGGAGAAGCGGCAGGAAAAAGTCAAGCAAATGGAAACCGCGCGCGAGCAAAAATTCGCCGATTATCTTGCCAAGCTGGTGAGCGAAGGGAAAATAACTCAAACGCAGGCAAACGCGATTAATGCCAAGCGCGCGGAATTGGCGGCAAAAATTTCCGCGCAAGCGACTCAAGATAAATCCGATTTCAGGAATATGACCGCTGATGAGCGTAAGGCGGCGATGGAGGCGAAAAAAGCTCAAACGCAAGCCGAGCGCGAGGCGCTAAAGCAATGGGCGAGCGCCAATAGTATTCCCGAACAATGGGTCTGTTGCCGAATTGGCTTTGAAGCGAAATTTTCAGATTTCGCGCGAGC
>CAYOLX010000008.1:0-19645 GCA_964404915.1 uncultured Candidatus Saccharibacteria bacterium
CTTGACAGGGAAGGGATTGGGGGTATAATGAGTTTGCAGTCCGATGAAAATCGGATTTTAATTTTAATTTAAAAATTAAAATAAATTCCAAGCATCAAGCATCAAATTACAAAGTAATTTTCAATTTTAAAATCTTAAATATTGGGATTTGAATATTGAATATTATTTGGTCCGCCAATCGGCGGATTGGGATTTGGTTCTTGGAACTTAAATTATTTTATGGATCTAAAATCATTCGCGTTGGCGGTAAATCAGCTGGCGCAAGAAAAAGGCCTTTCGGCCGAAAAAATTATTGAAAGCATTGAAACCGCGCTGGCGGCGGCCTACAAAAAGGAATATGGCGAAAAAAGCCAAATGATCAAGGCTAAGCTTAATCCCAAAACCGGGCAAACCGAGTTTTGGCAAATTAAGGTTGCCGTTGACGATTCAATGATCTTCTCCGAGGAGGAATTGGAAGCGATGAAAAACGCGCCCGAAGACGGCGGCGAGCCCAAAACCGCTTCCGTTTCCGAGGAAGGGGCGGCCGATGGAATTGAGAAGGTGCGTTTCAACCCCGAAAAACACATTATGATTGACGAGGCAAAAAGCGAGAACCCCGACATTAATCCGGGCGATGAAATTCGCATTGATTTGGAACAAAAGCAAGATTTCGGCAGAATCGCCGCGCAAACCGCCAAGCAGGTCATCATCCAAAAAATCCGCGAGGCGGAAAAGGAAACGATTTTTGCCGACTTTAAGCTCAAGGAGGGGGAGATTATTTCCGGCATTGTGCAAAGAGTGGAAGGCCGTTCGGCCTATATGGACATCGGCAAGACGGTGGGAATTCTCAATCGCGAAGAGCAAGTGCCCGGAGAATTCTATCGTCCCGGCCAGCGGTTAAAAGCGTTTGTGCTTAAAGTGGAGCAAACTTCCAAAGGGCCGATCATCTTTTTGTCGCGCTCCTATCCCAAATTTGTTTCCAAATTGTTTGAACTGGAAGTTCCCGAAATTGCCGGCGAGCAAGTGTTGATCAAATCCATCGCGCGGGAAGCGGGGTCGCGCACCAAGATCGCGGTGGCGTCCACGGTGGCCGAGATTGATCCGATCGGCGCGGCGGTGGGGCAGCGCGGCACGCGGGTGAGCGCGGTGATCAATGAATTGGGCGGAGAAAAGATTGATATCGTGGAATATTCTGATGATCCGAAAAAATATATTGTCAACGCGCTATCGCCCGCCAAAGTGATGGAAGTGCGGGTGTTGCCCAAAAATCGGGCGCTGGCGGTGGTGCCCGATGATCAATTATCGCTGGCGATCGGCAAAAACGGGCAAAATGTGCGTCTTGCCGCCAAACTTACCGGCTGGAAGATTGATGTGCGCGGTCCGGAAAATTTGGGCGAAACGCTGGCGCAAATTGAACAAGAGATCGCCGCCGAAGATAATGAGATTGAAGATAACGCCACGGATATTAAAATTGCCGGTGAAGCTGAAAAAAAAGAGGCACCGGCGGTTAACAATGAATCGGCGGTTATTGTAGAAGGCAAGGAGTCGGAAACTGACTTGGAGGTTAAAGATGATGCGGCGGACAAAGACAAAGCGGCGGCAAAAAAAGACAAAAAAACAAAAACGGCAAAAAAACCGCGGTCAAAAAAAACAAAAAAAACCAAAAAAGATGAATAAATATACCATAACCAAATTGCCCAAATCGCAAGTGGAGGTGAAAGTGGAAATTCCCGCTCAAGATTTGGCCGAATTTGAAGAAAAAGCGTTGACCGAAATCGTTAAAGAAACCGAGATTGACGGTTTTCGGAAAGGCGCCGCGCCCAAGGAAATGGTGAAAAGCAAAGTCGGCGCGCAAAAGATTTTGGATCGAGCGGCGACGCTTGCCATTGAGGATTCGTTCCCCAAGACGGTTGAAGAGAGTAAGTTGGAGCCGCTGGGTTATCCGCAAATCAGTCTTTTGAAGCTGGCTTCGGGCAATCCGCTGGAATATAAGGCAACAGTGGCGGTTTATCCGCAAGCAAAATTGCCCGATTATCGGGGAATTGCCGCGGGGTTTGAATTTAAAGCCCCCGAAGTTACCGAAGATGATATCAAGCGATTGAAAATGGAAAAAGAGCGGCACGCGCGCGAGCATTGGCGGCGCGATCTGCTGGAAAAATTGGCGCAGAAAACCGAAATTGAGGTGCCCGAGATTCTGGCGGCGGGCGAAACGCGCAAAGCGATGGATGATTTCAAAAAAAGATTGCCGCGCGCTACCGGAATGAATTTTGCCGCCTATTTAAAAAAAATCGGCAAGACCGAAAGCCAAGTTGAGGAAGATGTCGCCAAGGATAGCGAAGCCAGAATCAAAAACTTCTTGATTTTGCAGGAAATCGCCAAAGCGGAAAAAATCGCCGTCGGCGAAGAAGAAATCGCCGCGGCGATGGCAAAAATTCGCGGCGGCGACGGAGAGGCGGCGCCGAATGCCGAAGATGACGCGCAAACCAAAAATTATTTGCGCCAGGAATTGCAAACCGAGAAAGTCTTTCAACTTCTTGAAACAAGTTTCAAGAAATAAATTCCAAATCACAAGCATCAAATTCCAAAGTAAATTCCAATATTCAAAATTCAAATTTTTAATATTGATATTTGGATGTTGGATATTATTTGGAGCTTGGAGCTTGGAATTTGGTGCTTAATAAAATGAATTTAATTCCCACGGTGATTGAAAAAACCCAATATGGCGAACGCGCCTATGACATTTATTCGCGCCTGCTCAAAGAGAGGATTGTGTTTTTGGGCGGACCGGTGAATGATGTGATTGCCAATGCCATTATCGCCCAATTTTTGTTTTTGGCGTCAAAAGACGACAAAAAAGACATTCAGCTTTATATCAACAGCCCGGGCGGATCGGTGACCGCGGGGCTGGCGATCTATGACACGATGCAATACATCAAATGTCCGGTGTCCACGGTGTGCGTGGGGATGGCCGCGTCAATGGGGGCGGTGCTTTTGGCGGCGGGCGCGAAAGGCAAGCGATTCGCTTTGCCTAACGCCGAGATTATGTTGCATCAAGTGGCGGGAGGGGCGCAAGGCGTGGCAACTGATATTGAAATCAACGCGCGGCAAATCATTCGCATCAAAGAATCGCTCAACAAAATCATCGCCAAGCACACCGGCCAGAAAATGGAAAAGATCACCGTTGACACCGACCGCGATTTTTACCTGACTGCCGAAGGCGCCAAAGAATATGGCATCATTGATGAAGTGATACAGACGAAGGCGTGAAGACATATAATCATATAAACATTTAATCATATAATCAAAAAAGTCCCGCGAGAGCGGGATTTCTTGGCGGTATTGCGCGTCAAGAATAATGTGTTATGATGAGGATGTGGAGTTTTTGAGGTTAAATCGCTAATTTGCCGCCGCCGAAAACCCGCCTTGGCAACGCGGGCGCGGCGCGGCCAAACTGCCTTGAAAAAATTAAATCGCAATCTTTTTATTTTTGCCGCCGCGACGTTGGCGTGTGGCGCGTTTGCTTTTTCGGCATTTGCCGGTCCGTTGCATAATGTCGGCGGCTGGGCGTGGTCGGAAAATATCGGCTGGGTCAGTTTCAACAGCAGTGATTCCGGCGCGGGCGGCGGTGCGGATTATGGGGTCAATATTGATAAAAACACGGGCGTGATGTCGGGATACGCCTGGTCGAAGCATATTGGCTGGATTTCGTTTAACGCGGCGGATTTGGCCGGTTGTCCTTCTGGAACCTGCGAGGCGAAGGTTGACACGGCTTGCGCGGGCGGTCAATGCGAAGTTTCCGGATGGGCGAGAGTGATTTCCGCCAAAGATGATCCAGAGGGCGCCGGCGGCTGGGCCGGTTTTGTGAGTTTGCGCGGTTCGGGTCCTGATTATGGAGTTTATATTGATCCGGTGACCAAGGATTTTCATGGCTGGGCGTGGTCGGATATGGTGTTGGGCTGGTTGAGTTTTAACAGCGCCAATCCCGGTGCCGGAGGAGGACCATACAAAGTCTACACCATGGCAAATATCGGACTAAACGCCAAGATGGAATGCGGCGGCACCGAATGCGTTTATGGCACTTGTGACAACAATCTCGGCGCGGCGTGGGTGGCTTATCCGCCGATTCAAAGATGTCCGGCATGTATTTATTCGATAACCAATAAATCAACCGGAAATTTTTCGTGTTCCTATTGGCGGTTGAGCGGTCCGGCGAATTATGTTTATAAAGGAACGGGGGCGGTGGATGAGAAAATCAATTTGAGCGCGTTTGCCGGCAATATTATTCCGGGAAGCTACACGATGTCGTTGACCGTGAGTGATATTAACAGCGTCGATTGTTCAACCGGCAATAGCAAAACCGACAGCCGCGCGATAACGATCAAGCAAGGCATTCTTGCCGATTTTGTCTGCGCGTTGGGAAACCCGATTTATGACGAGGACGCGAATCCCGATCCGGCGCCGTGGCAAGATTGCACCAGCACCGCCGGCAAAGCGGATTTCGGCAAGAGAGTGGCGAAGGGAGGCACGATATATGTCAAGGATGTTTCCACTCCTTCTGAAGGCGCTTCCGGCATCATTGATCACACTTGGAGGTTTACGGTTGACGGTGGAATCACCGTTACCGATGGAGAAATGGCGTCTTTTGCCATCGGGAAAGACAATAAAATTGAGCTTTATTCTTATGATGACGGCACTTGCCCCGGCGGTTCCGGATGTGCGAATTGCAGAGAATCGTCTTTCAGGTCAAGAGTGCTGCCCAAATGGGAAGAGGTGCCGATTTAGATGTGGATAGATTGGTTGGCAAGCAGTTTTAAAATATCTCATCAGTTGACGCGCCAGAGATTTCGCGGCGGGTTTTGAGTTGAAACCACGAAGCGCGCGGCAAATTGATGAGACAAACTTATGGATTTGACAATTATTTTTCCGTTGCTTTTGGCGCTGATCGTTGGCGGGGCGGCGGGATATTTCGCGCGACAGGAAATTGCCAAAAAGCGCGCCGGCACGATCGAAAAGAATGTTGCCGGCAAGCTGGCGAAAGCCAAAGCGGAAGCCCAAAAAGTGCAAGAAGAAGCGCAAGCAAAAGCGCAAAAATTGTTAGATGATTCTCGCCAGGAAATCGCGCGGCGCCAAAAAGAAATTGCCAAGACGGAAACCTTGATTTTGAAGCGCGAGAGCAATTTGGAACAGAAAGTCGCGGCGTTTGAAGTTGAAGAAGGCGAATTGCGCGAGAAAGTGCAAAAATTAAAAGTGTTAAAAGAAAATTTGGAAGATTTGCATCGCCAGGTGATGGAAGGATTGGAGCGGGTTGCCAAATTAAGCAAAGATGACGCGCGCAAAGAACTGATGGAGGTTTTGGAAAGGGAGTATGCCAAGGATTTATTGGAAAAAACCAAAAAATTGGAGACAGAAGGTATTGACGGATTTAAACGGCGCGCGCGGGAAATTTTGACGCAAGCGATTCAAAAATTCGCGCTGTCGCAAGCGCAGGAAACTACCACTTCGGTGGTGAGTTTGCCCAGTGATGATATCAAAGGAAGAATTATCGGCAAGGAGGGCCGCAATATTCGCGCGCTGGAAAGATTGACTGGCGTGGAGATTGTTGTGGACGAAACGCCCGAGACCGTGGTGATTTCCGGATTTGACCCGATCCGGCGGCAGATTGCCAAAATCGCGCTGGAGAAATTGATTCAGGATTCGCGGATTCAACCGGCGCGGATTGAGGAGACGGTAAAAACCGCCGAAGAAGAAATCGCCGGCAAAATCAAAGAAGCCGGAGAACAAGCGTGTTATGACGCTAATGTTCTGGGATTAAATCCGCGCTTGATTCAATTGTTGGGGCGATTGAAATATCGCACCAGTTATGGTCAAAACGCCCTGCTCCATTCGTTGGAAGTAAGTCATTTGGCGGCGGCGATCGCCGCCGAAGTCGGCGCCAATGTCAAAGTGGCGCGCAAGGCGGGATTGTTCCATGATATCGGCAAGTCGGTGGATCAGCAAATTGAAGGCACCCATGTGGAGATTGGCATCAAAATTTTGGAAAAATTCAATGTTGAACCGGAAGTGGTCGCGGCGATGAGATCGCATCATGAAGATTTTCCTTATGAAAGCGTGGAAGGAATGATTGTGCAAGCCGCCGATCAAATTTCCGGCGCCCGTCCCGGCGCCCGCAAAGACACGGTGGAGAACTATTTGAAACGGCTGGGAGAGTTGGAAGCGCTGGCAAAATCTTTTGATGGCGTGGAGAAGGCATGGGCGCTTTCGGCTGGAAGAGAAATTCGCGTGTTTGTTCGCGCCAAAGAAATTGATGATTGGCAAGCGCAAAAAATGGCCAAAGAAATCGCCGGGCGCATTGAAGAAGAATTGCGCTATCCCGGAGAAATAAAAGTGAACGTGATCCGCGAGACCAGAGTGACCGAATACGCGAGATAGGGCAATCATTGACTATTGACTATTGACGATTAACTATTAACTATTGACGATTAACGAATTCGCCGCTTGGCGGCGAATTCCGCGGAAGTAGCACAATGGCAGTGCTCTTGCCTTCCAAGCAAGTTATGCGGGTTCGATTCCCGTCTTCCGCTCAAATTTGGTGGGGGACGGCACGGGTGCAAATCCCGTTGCCCGCTCCAAAAAAACAAAACTCTTCACCGGAAGAGTTTTGTTTTAGACGCTCATTAACTCATTAACTCATCGCTCATCAACTATTCTTGGTCGGGGCGCCCGGATTTGAACCGGGATTAAATCCTCCCAAAGGACTCGTGCTGCCGTTGCACTACGCCCCGCTTTTATCCGCCGTAGCTTTAGCGAAGGCGGACTTCGCTAAAATCATGACGCGCAAACCTGTTTCAATAAAACTATATCGGGTGCCATTATCCTATCGCGCAATTGTGTTTGCGTCAATCGCAAGCTATAATGAAACGGTAAAACAATGAATTAATAATTTTTTAAATGAAACAGCTTTTTAAAAATTTTTTTGAACAATTGAATGTGATCGGTCAATGCCGAAAGTATAATTTACCTTTGTGCCAATGCCCGCAGTTTCTTTTCTTGGTGATGGGGAACGTTAATATCGCGGCAATGCTCACTGCTTATTTTATTGGCATTCGCTATAACAGCGATCCGGATAAGGTGATGCTGGTGGTAACTTCTTTATCGGCGGTGATTTTTATTATTTCATTTATCATTGTGCGCAGTTTTGAGCAGTTGGCCGAGACTAACCGATTAAAAACCGAGTTTGTCAATATTGTTTCACATCAAATTCGTTCTCCCCTCACGAATTTGAAATGGATTGTGGAAATTTTAACTTCCGGCATTCTGGGAAAGCCCGAAAACAAGCAAACGGAGTATTTTAAAATCTTAAAAGAAAATTTGGAAAGAATGCAAAAATTAGTGAGCGAATTATTGACGGTGTCGCGCATTGAAGCAACCAAATTGGTGCTAAAAAAGGAAAATTTCTTTTTGCAGAATATGGCGCGCGATTTGGCAAAAGAATTTGAACCGATCTCAAAATCTTCAAATGTCAAAGTGGAAACCGACTTTGACCCAAAAACGCCGCAAGTATCCGGCGATCCGTTTCAAATTTTGCAGGTGTTGGAAAATTTGCTCTATAACGCGATCCGCTACATTGGATTTGCCGGCGACAATATCGCGCGCGGCAAGGAGGCCGGCAAAGTGATTATTAAAGTTTATGGCAAAGGAGGTTTTGTTTTTTGTGAAGTGTCGGACAATGGCATTGGCATTCCCAAGGAAGACCAAAAATATATTTTTCAAAAATTTTTCCGCGCCGATAATGTGCGCCGTTATCAAACCGGCGGTTCGGGGCTGGGACTTTATATCGCCAAAAACATAATTGACAGTTCGGGGGGCAAAATCGGCTTTGAAAGCTGTCGGGGCAAGGGAACGACGTTTTGGTTCAAATTGCCGGCGGCAACCAACCATAAAAATTCAAAATTAAAAAATCAAAATGTAAAATGATCCTTCGGTATTCTCAGGATCATCCTGAGTCCAGCGAACGGATGAAAATTTAAAATTAAAAATTCCATAATTTTGATTTTTGATTTTTACATTTTAAATTTATTATGAAGAACATACTTTTTATTGAAGACGAGGCGGTGATGCAAAAAGCAGTGAGCGAATTTTTGGCGGTGAAGGGATATAATGTGATTTCCGCGCTTGACGGCGAATTGGGGGTGCAAATCGCGCAAGAAAAGTTGCCCGATCTGATTTTGTTGGATATTATCCTGCCCAAAAAAAGCGGATTTGATGTGCTGAAAGATTTAAAAGGCAGCGAAAAAACCAAATCAATTCCGGTGATTGTGCTGACCAATCTTTCGCAAATCGGCGATGTGAGCAAAATGATGGAAATGGGCATTACCACTTATTTGGTTAAAAGCGACCAAAGTTTGCAAGATATTGCTAACGTGGTTGGGCAAACGCTGGGAGCGTAAAATGATTAATGAATATTGAATCGGAACAATTGAAAAATTTCATGGTTGATGCCGGAATGATTGCGCCGGATCAATTTGCCGCGTGTGCTAATCAGGCAAGGGAAAGAAATGTTCAGGTGGAAGATGTTCTGATCGCGCGCAAATTTATTGATGGCGATCAGCTTTTGAAATTGAAGGCCTATATTCTCGGTATTCCGTTTGTTAATTTGGAAAAAGAAAACATATCTCCAGAGGTTTTGAATTTAATTCCCGAGCCGGTAGCGCGCGCCAACGGCGTTGTGGCGTTTCGCAAATCGGGTGATTTTTTGGAGATAGCGATGTTGGACCCCGAAGATTTGGGTATTATTGAATCAATTAAAAAAACCACTGGATTATCAATTTTGCCGCGCTTGGCCGACGAACCGGGAATAAAAAGCGCGATCCTGCGCTATCAAAAAACGCTGATGGCCGAGGTTGGAGATATGGCGCTGTCTTCTGAGAATTCCGAAGATAAAGATATGGCGGCGGCGCGGATGTCGGGGGATGCGCCGATTGCCGCCGATTTTGGCGGAGATTTGAAAAAAGTCGCTCAAGATTTGCCGGTGATCAGGATTGTTGACACTTTGGTGAAGCACGCGATTTTAGAGCGGGCCTCGGATATCCATATTGAACCGACGGAAAGGGAAGTGATTGTGCGTTATCGCATTGACGGTATTTTGCGCGACGCGATGGTTTTGCCGAAAGTGGCGGCTTCCGGCATTGTGGCGCGAATTAAAGTTCTTTCCAATCTTAAATTGGATGAATCCCGCCTGCCGCAAGACGGACGTTTTAAAGTGGAAAGCGATCAATGGAAATATTCATTACGCGTTTCTACTCTTCCGGTATTCCATGGTGAAAAAATCGTGATGAGATTGCTTGCCGAAGGAACGAAAGCTTATCCCTTGGAAAAACTCGGTTTTTATGGCGCGGGATTGGAAAAAATAAAAAACGCGCTTCACAAAACCATGGGAATGATTTTAATGACCGGACCGACCGGATCCGGTAAAACCACCACGCTTTATTCAATGATGGACATACTAAACGAGCCCGGCGTCAATATTTCCACGATTGAGGATCCGATTGAATATCAAATGCCGCGCGTCAATCAAACTCAGGTTAACGCTCAGATCGGTCTTACTTTCGCGTCGGGATTGCGCACGCTGTTGCGCCAGGATCCCAACATTATTATGGTGGGGGAGATTCGCGACAACGAAACCGCGGCGCTGGCGATCAACGCCGCGCTTACCGGCCACTTGGTGTTGTCAACCTTGCATACCAATACCGCCGCGGGCGCGATCCCGCGTTTAATTGATATGAAGGCCGAACCATTTTTGATCGCGTCCACAATTGACGTGATTATTGCCCAGCGGCTGATTCGGCGTCTGGCGGATGGCAAAGAAGAGTATCGCCTTAAAGACGCTGATATTGATCATCTGAAAAATTATTGCGATACCGCTAAAATTTTAAAAGTTTTGAAAGACGAAAAGGTTATTCCGGTCGGCGCGACATGGAAGACGATTTCTTTTTGGCGGGCTCGTCCGAATAAAGAATCGCCCGACGGTTATAAGGGCAGAATTGGCATTCACGAAGTTTTGCCGGTGTCGCCGAAAATCAAAGAGCTGATTACCAAAAACTCCACTGCCGACGAGGTGCAAGAATGCGCCAACAGGGAAGGAATGATCACAATGTTTGAAGGCGGTTTTATCAAGGCGGCGCAAGGCGTGACTTCCATTGAAGAAGTTCTGCGCGTGATCACCGAATAATTTTTCGACTTTTTCACGTTTATAGCTATAATAAAAATATGGAAGAAGGGCGAAATCAAAACTACATTTCACTGCTTGAAGCGGCAAAATTTTGCTCCTATTCGGAGCCCTATTTGCGTCTGCGGGCTCGGCAGGGGAAACTAAAATCTATTAAATTGGGGAAAAAGTGGATGACCACGCGCGAGTGGCTGGACGATTACGAAGCCAGAGTTGCCGCTTGGCGCGCCGCCGCGGAAAGCAAAAAAATTTTTCCGGCGGCGCCGACGATTCCTTCGGAAATAGAAAAGGTAATGGAAACACCTGTTCGCGTCGCGGTTTTTTGCGCCGCTTCGCCGCCTTTGCCGCCAACACCGCCGCGTCGTTTGGCGGGGTTTGGCGCGGGTCAAATTTTTCCGCCGCCGCGCCCGTCAAAAATTAAACGCGGCTTTGATTATGAATTTACCGGCGCGCTGGCATCCGGCGCGCTGGCGGCGTTGTTGTTTTTCGCCGCCGCCAATCCGAACAGTTTTTCGCAGATCATCAATTTTTCTTTTGAAAACGCCAGTCAGGCGAATTTGAGTCATTCGATTTCGATCGCGCCGGAAAAAGTTGCTCCGTTTTTGGAAATTAAATCATTTTCCGAAGAAACGGCAATAACTTTTGAGCAAAGCGCGCTGGAAAAGTTGGTTGCCGCCATTGCCTCATGGCTTGACTGACAATTCTTATTACTCATTACTCATTACTACCCCTCATGGCTCAATTTAATTTTTCCGCGAAATCGATTGATGGAAAAGAAATCAAAGGGACGCGCGAAGTTGAAGACGAGTATCAGTTGGCGCGCGCGCTTCGTCAAGAAGGATTTATTTTGGCTTCGGCTTTGAGGTCTGACCGCAAAACCGTTTCTTTGGCGCGCTTTTTTGGAAGGGGGGTTTCCCTGAAGGAAAAAATATTTTTTTGCAAAAATCTGCAAGTGATGTCTTCGGCGGGTTTATCTTTGCCCCGCGCGGTGGGAATTTTGGCGGATCAAACCGCCAACCGGTCGTTTTCAAAGGTGTTGGCGGAAGTTAAGAACCAACTGATTAAAGGCGAATCTTTTTCCGAAGCGTTGGGCAAGTATCCCAATATTTTTTCTGAATTCTTTTGCAGTATGGCCAAGGTGGGGGAAGAAACCGGCACATTGGCGAATGTTTTGTCAATCACTGCCGGGCAAATGGAAAAAGAATACGCGCTAAAATCAAAAATCAAAGGCGCGATGGTTTATCCGGCGGTAATTTTAGTGGCAATGATCGGAATCGGCGTATTGATGTTGGCGACGGTAGTGCCGCAATTGGCGGCGACTTTTGAAGATTTGAAGGTTGAATTGCCGATGACTACCAAGTTTATTATCGGAATGGGAAAATTCACCGAATCTTATTGGTGGATGGTTATTTTGGTTATCGCCGGGATTGCCGGCATTGTTTCTCGATTACTGAAAACTTCCGGCGGCAAAAAAGTCATTGACGATATACTTTTGAAATTTCCGGCGATCGCGCCGATCATAAGAAACGTGAATTCAGCCTATACTTTGCGTAATTTAAGCGCGTTAGTGGCTGGCGGAGTTTCTTTACCGCGGGCGCTGGTGATTACTTCGGATACGGTAAGCAATGTTAATTATACCGCCGCGCTTTTGGCGATAGAGGCGCGGGTCAAAAAGGGGGAAAAGTTTTCCGAAGCGATCCGGGATTTTTCCTATCTTTATCCGGCAACAATGATCCAGATGGTCAAGGTGGGCGAAGAAACCGGAGAAACCAGCAATATTTTGATCAAATTGGCGGAGTTTTATGAGAATGAAGTGGATGAGCAAACGAAAAATTTTGCCGCGGTGGTGGAGCCAATGCTGATGATTGTTATCGGCGCGGCAGTGGGATTTTTCGCGGTGTCAATGGTCCAGCCGATGTATTCCATGATGGATGCTATCTAGCCAATGAAACAAAATTTCATCGGAAGCTCCAAATTCCAAGCTCCAAATTGCAAATAAGTTCCAAATTCCAAATCAAAAAATATGCCGATAACCAAAAGGCGCGAATTTAAAAATGGGTTTACATTGGTGGAAACTTTGGTTGGTGTCGCGCTGATCGCGATTGTGTTTTCGGGGATATTTGGCGCGTATCGCTTCGGCTTGGAAGTGGTTCTTTTGAGCCGCAATAAAATCACCGCGATGTCAATTGCGAATTCAAAATTAGAAGCGGCGCGCGCCCTTTCTTATGAGCAAATCGGTGTACCGGGAGCAGTGTTGCCGGGAGCGGAGGGAATTTTGGCGCCGGAGACCGTTGAAACGGTCGGAGGCGCCGTCTATAACATTAAGACGGCGGTGAAATATATTTCTGATCCAGCGGACGGAAGTGGTGCCGATGACGATTGTAATTTGGATTATAAAAAAATGGAAGTTGCCGTTTCGTGGGGAGGAAAATTAGCGGGGGAAATTTTTTTATCAACGATCTTTGCGCCTAAAAATTTAATTCAAGAATTGCAATCTTGCATGAGCCAGCCGGGCGGAGTGTTGGAGGTGAAAATTTTTGACGATTTCGGGATCGCGGTGCCGTCACCGACAATTACCGTTCGCGATCCCGCTACCGGCAATATTGTCGATACGGCGACTCCAACCATCGGCATTCACGTTTTCCCTTTGTCGGAGGGCAGTTATCGGGTGGAAGCGACCAAAAATGATTACAGTTCGGCGCGCACCTACTCCGCTGTCGAAGTTGCTGTGCCCGACAGCCCCGATCCGTCGGTTTTTGACAGTGGCTTGACGCCGGTGAGTCTTTCCATCGGCCCGGCCGCGGCGTTTTCAATTGACGCGATTTCTCCGGAAGGGCAGGACAATTTTTCCGATTCTTTCGCGGACGGCGCGCTTATTTCTGAAATCAACGGGGTTCAAATATCTTCCGGCGGATTGACTCTTGCCGGTCCTCCATATGAAGCTTCGGGGAGCGCGGTTTCGGTAATAATCGCGCCGACGGATATCGCTGCTTGGGACATGTTTGTTTTCAGCGATACGATTTTGCCCGACACTGAGATTATTTACCAATTACTCTATAACGATGGTGTTGAATGGCGACCGATACCCGATAACGACCTGGGGGGTAACATTGCCGGGTTTACCGATTCTCCGATTGATATTTCCGGATTGGATAAAAATATCTACACCGAGATTAAAATAAGAGGCGTGTTGTCATCTTCGGATATCGGCGCCACCCCTCGCGTTGACGGTTGGCAAATTTTTTGGACCACCGGCGCCGGACCGGCGATCGCGGCCGCCAAGGTGCGTTTAATCGGCGCGAAAACAATCGGCAAAGACGCTTTTGGCCAAGCGGTTCGCAAATATGATCAAGATTTGATTATGGATGGCGCCGGACACTTAAACATCATGGGAATTGACAGCGATGCCTATACTTTCCGCGCCGATCCGGCGGATGGCTTTGATTTGATTGCCACCGATCGCGATCCTCAACCGATTACCGCCGGCGGCGGAGAGAACACCGCGGTTAAAATTTTTTTGCGGGTGCAAAATTCGTTTTTGATTTTGGTGCAAGACGATGAATCACTGGCACCGGTTTTTTCGGCATCGGTGAGAATTCATTCCGCGCCGTTGGGCTATGATAAAACCCAATATACCGATTCAAAAGGGCAAAGTTATTTCGCGCCTTTGCAGAACGGGATTTATAATGTGGAGATTTCCGCGCCCGGTTATTTGGATTACAGCGCGGCAGAATCTGTTTTTGGGCAAACGTTTTTAGCGGTCGGTGTTGACCGCCAGGAATAATCTTTTTAATCCCATGCCATTATTTTTACGCGCCAATTGCCAGAGATATTTTCGCGCCGAACCGCGGTCGGAGGAGCGCGGATTTACGGTGGTTGAAACATTGGTCGCGATTTTTGTTTTCACCTTGGCAATGGTTATCGCCTCCTCCTCCATATTGATGCTTTATCGCAAGCATGAATACGCGATGGAACAAGCGCTGGCGGTTGACGAAGCGCGTCGCGGCGTTGAGATAATGGCCAAAGAAATCCGCGAGGCGCGTTATGCCGACAATGGCGCTTATCCGATTGAAAAATGCGCCGGCAAAGAATTCATTTTTTACAGCGATGTTGATGGCAACGGATCGGCCGAGAGGGTGCGCTATTATTTGGCGACAGTAAACGCCGGATCGCAGACAGAAATTTGTCATTCCAATTCCGCGGGCGGCGTTTGTTCGGTTGATTTTTCAGGTTTTTTGACCGGAACGATGCAATCGGCGCAGGTCAGAGTGTCGGTGGAGGGCGATTTGGGCGCGGCAAACGAATATGTTGATATTTTCGCGGATGGCGTTAACTTGGGGCAGCTTTGCCGGAGTGGTTGTTCCGATTGCGCGGGTACTTGGCAGGGGACGCAAACCTATGATGTCACCAATCAAGCGCGAGATGGCGAGATTCAATTTTTGGCGGATGCATCCAATTATGTCGGCGCGTCCTGCAACTGGCAAAATCCGAGACATTCGTTTCGTGTTCAGTTTGAATTTTTCTGGACCGAAGAGATTCCCAATCTTGATAACCAGCTTCGCCGGGGAGTGATCGCCGCCGCGGGCAACCCGGCAGTTTATCCATCCGACCAGGAAGAGATAATGACAATTACCGAATATGTCCGCAACGCGCCGCCGATCTTCACTTATTATGACGCGCAGGGCAATCAAATTTTTGATGATCCGGCAATATTGCGGGACGCGAAAATGATGAAGCTTTTTATGGTGGTCAACATCAGTCCGCAACGCGCGCCCAATGATTATGCCTTGGAGCAATATGTTCAACTGCGCAATCTTCGGGAGTAGCGGCCATTCTATGTGCGTTTTAAAAAATATGAGCTTTATCCAGTTTAAATTCAAAAAGAGAATATGCCAAAACAAGGGATTAATCGTGGTTTATGTCCTGGTTTTTGGCGCGATTTTTTTGGTAATGATGTCGGGATTGTTCGGGTTTTCCTTGATGCAATTGAAGCAAACGGAACAAAAAAACGCTTTCCATCAGGCATTGGCAATCGCCGAAGCGGGAATTGATTATTATCGTTGGTGTTTGGGAAACGGGATTGAGGAGGGTTGCGCCGGCGAGAAAGATTATTATGATGGGCAGGGGCGTGTCGTCGGCAAATTTTTATTGCAGGCGGATTTATCGCTTTCTTGCGGTCAAGTAGTTAGGCGGCAGATTGTTTCCACGGGGTGGACGGTAAATAATCCGGCGGTCAAAAGAAACATAAAAGTTGTCTATGGGCGGGAATCAATTGCCAAATATACCTATATATTGAACAGCAATGTGTGGATCGGCGGCGATCACGCGATTAATGGCCCGTATCATTCAAATGGCGGCATTCGTATGGACGGCGCCAACCAATCCGTAATGAGCAGCGCGACGATGCTTAATGGCGCGGGCGAATGGGTTTGCACCAATTCTTTCGGATGCAGCCCTTGTCCAACCGCTTATGGTTGCCGCGTTAGCGGCGGTCAATGCGTTTGTCCCGGGATTTTTTCCACTACTGCCAACGCCAATACGAGCTTGTTTCAATTTCCACAACCGCCGTTTGATTTTAACGGCATTACCATGGATCTGGCGGATATCAAATACAAAGCCCAAAATCGGGGCGGGCTTTATCTCCCCCCTTCGTCAACTTTAATTGCCAACGGCAAGGGATATCATCTCAAATTTTTGGACAATGGCACGGCGCAAGTCTGGGTTATTACGTCGCTTTCTCAGACCTACGCTTATAGCGCGGAAGAAGGATATCATTATGATCAATTTATTATTAACGAAGAAATCCTTTACGGGACATATTCCATTCCCGCCGATTGTTCGGTCATTTATTTGGAAGACAATTTATGGCCGGAGGGGGCGGTGAAAGGGAAAGTGATTGTCGCTTCGGCTAATTTGATTACTTCGGGGATTGATACCAGCGTTGTTTTACCGGGCAATATCACGTATGCCGGCAATGATGGCGCCGACGGATTGGCGTTGATTGCCGAACAAAACATTCTCATCGGACCGCAATCACCCGACAACATGGAGTTGCGCGCGATAATGGTGGCGCAAAAGGGGCGATTCGGCCGCAATCATTACTCGGGAAATTTCAGAAATTCGTTGAAAATCTATGGTTCGGTGGTCAGCAACGGTCGCGTTGGCACGCAGTGGGTGAGTGGCAGCACCATTGTTTCGGGATATGCTAATCGCGAAACCAATTTTGACAAAGACCAAGTTTATAATCCGCCGCCGTTTGTGGCGTATATGAATCCGGATTTTAAAATTGTCAGCTGGGAAGAAATAGAATAATATGAAATCGGGGTTGAGCCAGACATAATTCGGTAAAAATTTTTATGTTTGATTTTTTAAATTTGTCAAAAGAAGTGCATGGATTGGAAATTACTGATAATTATGCCAGAATGATGCACTTGATGCGTCCCGGCGGACATTTGATTGTGAATTCCGCCGGTTGCCTGCCGTTAAAAAAGGGGCTGGTCCAAAACGGTGAAATCAGAAATGAACCGGAGTTGGTTTTGGCCATAAAAAAATTGGCGGCGCAATCCGCCGGACGTAGCTCGGGGAAACGGTGGGTGGCGGTGTCTTTACCCGAGAATAAAGCATTTTTTAAAGTGATTACAATGCCCCGCTTGAGTCAAGATGAAATGAGATCAGCGGTGATTTTTGAATCGGAAAATCACATCCCCCTTCCTCTGGATAAAGTTTATCTTGACTTTGAAGAAGTCGCGCCCGAATCATTTTCAGAAAATCATTGCCAGGTGGCGGTGGCGGCATTATCCAGAGAACTTGTGGATTCTTACGATAGGGTTTGCGATGCCGCCGGATTATCGCCCATTGCCATGGAGCTGGAGTCGCAATCTGCGGCGCGCGCCGCCAAACAAAGCTTTATTTCACATCGTAATGCGGCATTAATTAAAATCGGCGATACTCAATCAAGTGTCATCTTTATTTCGCGAGGGAGCGTGAGGGCGGTGTTTTCCATGCCGATTTCAAACGGTTATTTTATTGAAAAAATCGCTCAGGAGTTATCGGTGGATTTTTCTGAGGCCGAAAGGTTGAAAGTTGATTATGGCATTGTTGATTTTGAGCGCAAAGCGGGATCTCTGAATGTTGACAATAACGAACAAAAAAGAAAAATTTTTGAAGCATTGGTGCCCGGTCTGGTTGATTTTACTCAACAGACACAAAAATATATTAGTTATTATCAAGATCGCGCCAAGAGCGGAGCGCTGGATGAAGCTGTTTTGGACAAAGTGATAGTTTGCGGCGGCGGCGCCAATCTCAAGGGAATTGATGATTTTCTTGCCATAAAATTGGAGGTTCCCGTTGAAAGACTTGTCTTGCCGATTGGAATTGATATTAATCATTTTAAAAATTCGGAGTTTTTGAAAAACAGCGCTAACGGATGCGCAGTGGTTGCCGGTTTGGCGATGAGGGCGCAAGAAATTGAAGCGCAAAGCAAAAGTTAGGAAGCTTGTTTACGATAAAATTATGATTAACTTATTGTCGCCACAACGGCAAAAAAAAATAAAAGAAGAGGAATCAATTAAAATTATCGGAATTATTTACGTTGCTATTGCCGCCGCATTGGTATTTTTCGCGTTTTTATTGTTTTTTATCCGCGTTTTTTATCAATATGAGCTCAGAGATCAAGAAATTATTTTGGCGGAACAGGAAGTGATAATGAAAATGAGAGACGTCTTTTTGATTGAAAAAGAAATTACCGCCAACAAAGCGTTGATTGCCAAGATTGATAATTTTTATAGCGAGCAAACGAAAGTTACCGAAACTTTTTTGGCGGTATCCGAATGTCTTCCCGCGGGAGCATCTTTATCGCGATTTGATTTTTCGGCGGGGAAAATAAGTGTCGGGGGGATTTCCCCAACACGAGAAATGTTGGCGCTTTTTAAGAGTAATTTAGAAGAACGTTTGGAATTTGCCAATGTTGTTTTTCCGGCGTCAAATTGGTTAGTAACCAGAGATGTTGAATTTAGCGCAAGCTTTGATTATGTCAAATTCAAATAAAAAAACGGCGATCGCGCTTGCAGGAATTGCGCTCTTTATCGTCGCCGGGATCGGTCTTTTTGTTTTGGTTTTTGATTTACGCGAAATTGCTGCCAAAATCGCTGAAAAAAAAGATATTGCCGACGAATATCGCCATCGCATCACTGTTGCTCAAGAATTTACGCGATTTGTTCAAGATGAAAAAGAAAAATTTGCCGCCGCCGCCGCTCTTTTTGCTGATAGCGGAATGCCTCTTGGCTTGATCGGGTCTCTTGAGGTGGCGGCCAAAACCGCCGGCGTTGAGATTGAATTTTTGCCGTTGTCGGCACAAGGCAAGGAGGCCGGTTGGCCGTTTATGAAAATTGAAGCCAAACTTGTCGGCGGTTCTTTGGAGGTATGGCGTTTTATTGAAATGATGGAAAATAGCCCTTATTTAACCGAAGTTGAAAGCGTGAGCGTGGTTTTGCAAAGAGATCTGCCGGGCCAAGCGGTAAAAAATCTTGTCCAAGCCAGAATCTTGATGAAAATATATGCGAAAAATCAAATTAACTAGCATAATTTTTCGAATGAATATTTTCTGGGAAAAGGCGGCCCGGCGCTCCGGTCGGCTTTTTGCCGGGCTTGCTTTATTCGCGATCTTGGCGTCATTTTTTATTTTTTTTGATTTTGCGAAACTTGCCCGTTCTTCCGACGATGAGCAAAAAATCGATCAAGGCGCTTTTAACGCCGCCATTGCCGCCAGATATCGCCAAGTTTTTACCGATATCCGGCGCCGCGAAGGAAATTACCGCCGGGCCAAAGAATCCCTTTATCCGGATGTGTTTTTCGTTCCCGCCAAATCGGGAGTGGAAGAGGGCTTGACCGAGCCGTAAAATTGAGACATAATCCATTGTGGCACCAATTTCTATTTATTACTATTTTCTATTTTCTATTTTCTATTTATTTTGAATTACGAAACCCTTATTCGGCAAGTATTTTCGCGGAGCACGAAAATTTTATTGCTATAAAATTTCCTAGTATTTTGCGCCGGTCGCGCAAAATAATGCTCCGACAAAAACACTCGCCTCAACGAGTTTCGTAATTCAAAGTATTTACTAATCTTGCCCCTGTAGTTCAACGGACAGAATAGGAACCTTCCGCCGCCTGCCATAGCGCCCCCATGGCTTAATGGATAAAGCACCCGCCTTCTAAGCAGGTTATCCAGGTCCGATTCCTGGTGGGGGCACTGCTTCGCTAAAGCTACGCAGTGCAAGCGCCAATAAGGTTGTTGCGGTCTTTTGTAAAATGCTGGATTTTTTTGTCAAAATAGAGTAGTATTGCGTCATTATGGTGGGCGTAGCTCAACTGGTCAGAGTTCCGCACTGTGGATGCGGAGGTTGGGGGTTCGAATCCCCTCGCTCACCCCAAGGATAGTAA
>CAYOLX010000009.1:0-18098 GCA_964404915.1 uncultured Candidatus Saccharibacteria bacterium
GGCTCGCGCGAAATCTGAAAATTTCGCTTCAAAGCTAATTCGGCAACAGACCCCTATGATGCAATTTCAAAAATTTTTTTGACCAGGCAAGTTCGCGCGTAAAATGCGCGAGTTATCGGCCGCCTTTCCCCCGTCTTTGGATTTATTCCGCCGATTCCTTTGGTTCTTGCCTGTATCCACTTTCCATCTTTCCCGGTCAAATTCTTAAATCCCTGACTAATCAATTTGTTTCTGATAAAATCATAATCGCCTTTAATTTCTTGGATAAGATCATCGTCCTCGGCAAAACCTTGATTACCGGTTCTTAATAATTACTATCGTAATCTTATTCACGCTACTTAATCACGCAAAGCGTCATTGATTTTAAATAATCCATAATTGAAATTCAGGATAATTATTTCTGTCATAAAATTCCAAATCTTTGTCGTCTTCCCAAATAATCTCTGTAAAATTAAAATCATCTTCGCCATAACCTCGACACATAATTAAAACTCGATGAGAGATCCCATACGGCAAAAATTTTAATACAATTTTAGCGATAAATGGACTAATTTTGATTTTCATCTTATTAAAATATCAGCCCACTATCCAATACAGCTATTTCGGCCGTTTTCGTATGCAGTGCAGATAAATTATCGTAATCCATAAATTGCACTCTTGATTTAATTGATATAAATGCGTTTTGACCAATCTTGTTTATGTATTCATTTTTTCTCACTTTATCCGCAACAATAAAGAATTTTGCGTTATAATCCTGCAATTCAATAAATTTTAAAAGCGAATTATAAATATCAGTAGAATGCTCTACTTCGAAAAGAACTTCTGGCATTTTTCGAGCGTTGAACCAACAAACATCAACAGTCTTTGCTCTGTCAACAATATTCTCATAACCGAATTTATAAAATAAATCTTGAGAACTGATTTCGCCAAGAGTCTTATCTAAAAATTTTTTGTTTTTATCTTGGCTTGGTATAAATGTTTCGTATCTTTTTGTTTTACCGATTTCCACAAGCAAGCCCTGATAATAAGTGTGATTAAAAATTTCCACCTCTATCTTTGGAGTTGAAATTGACGGCAAAATATTTTCTGGCAATTTATCCTTGTGTGAAATTAACGCCCATAATCCTGGCTTAACTTTAAAGAAAAACCTTTCGTCCTGGACTATGCGACGAATACTGGCAAACGGCGTTCTGGTTTTCCATTCAACTCCAGCAACCCTCAAAACTTCTTGATTAAGCTGACCGAGAGTCGCAAATCCTCCCCTTTGTTCCATTATTTTTATCACTGCCTCATATTGTTTCATATTTTTGAAATAAAAATTAAAATTTAACGCTCACCCTTTTACCACCTTGGCAAGTGAAGCTGCCGCTGGAAAGAAAATAGGGAGGATCGGCAAAAATCATATCAACGGAATTGTCGGGCAATTGCGACAAGATTTTCAGGCAGTCGGCATTATAGAGCACAAAATTTCCCTCCGAGAAATAGGGCTTGTCCGCGACGGAAGCCAATATTTTTTTATTTTTCGCTTCCATAATAGAGATTATATCAAAAAAACGATTTGGATCGTATTTTTGACGGGCGCTAGACCAAGACGATTAAGATGTCGCCTTCGGCGACTTTTTGGCCTTGGGTGATTTTGATTTCTTTGATTTTGCCGTCAATTTCGGCGAGGATTTAGTTTTTGATTTTTATTGCCGAAAAATATTGATTGATAAAACAATATTTCGCAAGAAAAAATTGGGTTGCAGGCGTCATTGACAGCGAGCCAAATCATGATACGATTAAGTTGTAGCCGTAAGGCTGCCCTGCCCATGGATTTGGGTCCGATATCCAAACTCCGCCTTAAACAAGCGGGGTTTTATGTTTCAAACAAGTAATCTCGCCTTTAATCCGCTGAGCGTTAATATACAAATCGGATTGTTCTTTCAGGGTATGAAAAACATTGCCGGAAGCAACAACTATAATCTTTTTTCCCTTTTGCTTTAGGAATTTTGCCAAATAAGCAAAATCACTATCGCCTGAAAATATACAAAATGTATTGTAATAGTTCATTAATCTGATGGAATCAACACTGATTTCAACATCAAAATTGCCTTTTGGAATTTTCACAAAATAACCGCCGACGTCATTTTCCAATTTTTCCAATATTTTTTCATTTAATTCATTATTGTCCAAGTAGTGCTTAATAATCTGCAACGGCTTGCTGATTTTAACAAAGCCGCAATTCTTGGCTTTTTTATGGATATGCCACGACTGCTTGCGCGCGCTATCAAAACCGTAATAAAACAACTTCTTCTCACAAAATAAATTCAAAAAGCTGCCCATTTTTTCAATATCAACAATCAAAAATTCATTTTTATTCATCAAGCGGCCGGTGATATCATATCTATCCTTATCAAACCAATGATTAACATTTCCGAAATCAACAAATCCAAAAATTTTACCAAATTTGCTTTCATTAATTTCCAGCGTACTTAATTTGAATTCGTTGAAATCCATAAAATTAAAAATCGCTTGACTTGTTAGAACAACAATTCCAATGCGCCTCTATTCTCAAACCAGGACGATTAAGATGTCGCCTTCGGCGACTTTTTGGCCTTGGGTGATTTTGATTTCTTTGATTTTGCCGTCAATTTCGGACAGGATTTCGTTTTCCATTTTCATTGCCGACAGGGTCAAAAGTTTTTGCCCCGCCGAAACGATGTCGCCGGCGGCGACGGCAATCTCCGAAATTGTGCCGGCAAGCGGCGCGATGATTTCTTTTGCGCCCAATGATCGTTTGGGCATCGCCGACTGCGCCACGGGCGCGGCTTCAATCGCGCTTTGCGCGCCAAAACAAAACTCCTTGCCGTTAACGGCAACTCGCACTCCCCGTTCGCCGAGATCGTCAATCTTAATTTGATATTCTTTGCCTCCGCCGGTAAATGAAAATTCCATGTTAAAAATTCAAAATTAAAAAATCAAAAATCAAAATGACAATGTAAAATTAAAAATTATACGCTCGTGGCGCGCCCGCCTCCGGCGGTATAAATCAAAATTCCGTTAGGAATTTTGCCTTAATCTTTCATTTTGATTTTTCAATTTTCAATTTCGCTCGCGCGATCCGCCAATACCCATCGGGAGGGGCTGCCGTTTGGCGCCGCGCCACCGGCAACTTTCAATTCTTGATAAATTTTGTGGGCGATTTGCGCCACGGTTTCTTCGTCAAAATCTTTGTGTTCGCAAACAATCTTTTTCTTCAAATAGGGCGTGAGCATCAATTCGCGAATGATGCCGCTTTTCTCAATGTAGTTGGTGTAAAAATCGCCGCGCAAAAATTCTTCTTTTTCCAGCAACAATTGAAAAAAGGGAATGGTGGTCGCCACGCCATCAATCACGGTTTCGGAAAGCGCGCGCTTCAACTTGGTAATCGCCGCCGGTCGGTCTTTGCCATAAGCAATCACTTTCGCCAGCAATGAGTCAAAAAACGGATAAACTTCCTGACCATCCTGCAAAAAACTGTGCACAAAAACTCCCTGTCCCTGCGGCGGAATGTATTTTGCCACCACGCCCGGCGAAGGCACAAAATTTTTGTGCGGGTCTTCGGCGTTAACGCGCACTTCAATCGCCCAGCCATTTTGATAAACGCTGTCTTGTCCAAATGACAATCTTTCTCCCCGCGCGATTTTGATTTGTTGTTCCACCACATCAATTCCCGTCACCGCCTCGGTGACCGGATGTTCAACCTGAATGCGAGGATTGATCTCCATAAAATAAAAATTCTTGGCGTCATCCAATAAAAATTCCACCGTCGCCGCGCCTTCATAGCGCAAATGTTCGGCGATTTTGACCGCCCACGCGCCCATTTTGGCGCGCAAATCCGCGTCCAGAGCGGCGGAAGGCGACTCTTCCACCAATTTTTGGAAACGACGCTGAATGGAGCATTCCCGCTCCCCCAAATGCACCGCTTTTTTGCCGTCGCCCAACACTTGAAATTCAATGTGCTTCACTCGCGGCAGATATTTTTCCAGAAAAAAATCAACATCGTCAAACGCCCCCGCCATTTGCCGCTGGACTCCCAGCGACAGCGCCATCATTTCTTCATAATTCATTTGTCCGTTAACCACGCGAATTCCCATGCCGCCGCCCCCGCGTTGCGCTTTGATGATAAACGGCGGCTTAATCTTTTCCGCCCACTTCACCAAATCTTTCTTGCTTTTAATGGAATTGTCCGATGCCGGCACCACCGGCGCGCCGATTTTTTTGGCGATTTTTTTTGCTTCAATTTTGTCCTCAAACGCGCGCAGGGTGCGCCAATTGGGGCCGATGAATTTAATCCGGCTCTTTTCGCACATTAAAGCAAACCGCCAATTTTCCGCCAAAAAACCATAGCCCGGATGAATGGCGTCGGCACCCGCCTTTTTGGCGATGGAAATCACTTTTTCGCGATCCAAATAACCGGCCGATCCGTCTTTTTCCAAAAAATAAAACTCGTCGGCCAACGACGTTTCCAAAAAGTTTTTTTCCATTCCCGGACGCGGGCAGAGCGCCACGGTTTTTATTCCCATCTCGCGGCAAGTGCGGATGATTCGCAAGGCGATCTCCCCCCGATTGGCAATCAATATCTTCTTGATTTGCAACATAGAAAATTCAAAATTAAAAAATCAAAAATCAAAATGACAATGTAAAATTAAAAATTATCAAATCAAAATTCCGTTAGGAATTTTACCTTAACTTTGATTTTTGATTTTTTAATTTTTAATTTTATTGGCGAGGCGGCGGACTTCTTCCTCAATTTTATTCGTCACATCGGCGTAAAGCCCGTGATAGGCATGCGAATGTTTGTCCAATTTGGCGGCAATTTCACGTTCCTTGCCAAAGGTCATCGGCTTACCGATATTGATGCGCACGATTTTTTGCAATTTGAATTTTCCGTGCGGCGGCAAAATCTCGCGGGTGCCCGAAAACGCCGCCGGCAATATCGGCACGCCGCTTTCCAAATGCAATATCGCCACCCCGGGCCGAAATTTTTTCATCACGCCGTCATAAGCGCGTCCGCCTTCAGGATAGACAATCAGCCGATAGCCGTCTTTGAGCATTTTAACTCCTTGCTCCATCGCCTGCCTTTTTGATTCGCCGCGAGTGCGATTAATTGGAATCGTGCTCGCCCACCAATAAATCAACCGCCGCCAAATCGCGTTTATGCCGGTGTTATATTGATCGGTTTGTCCGATGAAAACAAATTTTTTGGGCGCGCAAACATAGCCGCTCACAAACCAATCGGCATGGCTCAAATGGTTTGACGCCAAAATAAAATTGCCTTCGGGAATGTTTTCGCGGCCGATAATTTCTTTAATCATCCATTTTTCAATTGGCTTGCCCAAAATCATTTTTGAAATGGTGGAAACGAATGAATTCATTTTTCAATTTAAAAACTAAAAATGAAAAATTAAAAATGAAAATTGAAAGTTTAAAATTGTAGTTTTTTCGATTTTTAATTTTAGATTGTCGTTTTTACTTTTTAGATCTCAATTTTTAATTTTGCGCGATTAGCGCGCGGACTTTTTCTTCCGCTTTTTTGGCGATGATTTCGCAGAGGCGCAGATATTCGGGCGAATCCACGGCAAGATTCTTTGCCACCGCCAATTGTTCGGGAAATTCCAGCGGTTTGCCGACAATCACTCGCGCGTTGCGATTCAATTTTGCCTTTCCTCCGGGCGGCATCATTTCATAGGTGCCAAGCATCGCCACCGGCAAAATCGGCGCGCCGGTTTGCAAATAGATCGCGCCCATCCCCCGCTTGAAGATTTTGAGCGCCCCGTCGCGCGAACGCGTCCCTTCGGGGAACATAAACAGATTATAACCTTTTTTGACGAATTTAACCGCCTTGGCGGCGGCGCGGGCGCGCGAGGCAGGATCCGCGCGATCAACGCGAATCGTTTGCCCCGTCCAATACATCAAGTCGCGCAATCGGCCGGCAACGCCTTTGATTTTGTCCACCTGACCGATGAAAGTGTATTTTCGCGGCACGCACAAATAGCATCCGATCAGCCAATCAAGATGGCTCACATGATTTGACGCCAAAATATAATTGCGTTTTTTGGAAAAATTCTCCTTGCCGCGAATTTCCTTGATCAAAAACAGCTCAAAAAACCACCCCATCAACACCCAACAAATAAATGATACCAATCGCGTCATAATTATTGCGTCAGCGACAGCGCGTTATCCAGGATTTTTTTGACATCGTTTATAATTTCATCAATAATTTCTTGGCAGGTTTTAACTTCCTTGACACTTCCCGCGCAAGTCCCGCACAACAACGCCGACAAATCGGCATTGGCGCCGCCTTTGTTGCCCGCGAATCTTTCGGATTTGATTTCTTCGGGAAACGGATTTTTCGCCTCAATCTTGCGCACCGATTCCACGAATTTGTTTTTAATCATCCGCACCGGATGACCGGTGAACCGCGCCACCACGGCGATATCTTCGTCGGTGGCGTTGATCACCGCTTGCTTATAGCTTTCATGTATTTGACACTCATCAGCCGCCAAAAAACGCGTGCCGACTTGCACGCCGGAAGCGCCCAGAATCAATGCCGCCGCCATCGCCCGTCCGTCGCAAATGCCGCCGGCGGCGATCACCGGAATGCTTTTGACCACCGCGGACGCTTGCGGGACCAAACACATCGTGGTGCTCTCGCCGATGTGACCTCCCGATTCAAGCCCCTCCACCACCACCGCGTCGGCGCCGGCTTGTTCCATTTTCACCGCCAAGCGCACATAGGGAACCACCGGAATCACCTTCACGCCGGCTTGTTTTAGGTAGGGCATTATCGGCACCGGATTGCCACCGCCGGTCCACACCGCCGTCGGTTTTTCTTTCATAATCACTTTCACCAGATTGGCCGAGTCGGGATTTTGCATCAACAAATTCACCCCAAACGGCTTGTCGGTGAGCGACTTGGTTTTTTTGATTTCTTCGGATAACCATTCCGAAGACGCGAATCCCGCGCCGATCACTCCCATTCCGCCGGCATTGGAAACCGCCGCGGTCAATATTGATTCCGAAACTCCGGCCATCCCGCCTTGAATAATGGGATATTCTATCCCCAATAATTTGGTAAGTTTATTGTGCTCAAACATATTTCAATTTAAAAACTAAGAATGAAAAATTAAAAACGAAAGTTAAAAGTTTAAAATTATCGTTTTTTCGGTTTTTAATTTTAGATTGTCGTTTTTACTTTTTAGATCTCAATTTTTAATTTATAGAATGAGGGGTTTTTTACTCAAGATCCCGTTGGCCTCATTGACCAGTTCATCAATAATGTTTTTGACTGTGGTGATTTCTTTTACCCGCCACACATTGGCGCCGGCAAACACCAGTCCGTTGTCCAGATCACCCTTGCGCGCGGCTTCCAACGCCTTTAGGATGCAATAGCTTTTATTGCACACCGGACCGATACACCCTTTGCATTCCTCGGGAAGCGCTTTTGGCGCGGTGCCGGCAAGCACTTTGTCCACAAACGGCGTGCGCACCGCCCGGCCGGGCAACCCCACGGGCGAGCCGATGATCACCACATCTTCTTTGGTTGCGTTCACATGCGCCTGCTTGAATTTGAGGTTGGCATCGCATTCCTCAGTGGAAACAAATCTTGTCGCCATCTGCACTCCCGCCGCGCCGGCGCGCAACATTTCAACAATATCCGCGCCGGTGAATATCCCGCCGGCGGCGATTAACGGCAAATTGATGCCGGATTCTTTGACTTCTTTGAGAATGTCAATCGTTTTGCGAAACGGCTTGCCGTGCGGAAAGCCCAGATGGCCGCCGGCGTCGGCACCCTCAACCACGATCGCCGCCGCGCCGGCATCCTTGGCCTTTCGCGCGACTTTTACCGAAGAAGCGATGGAAAACATCGGCGTGTTGTATTTTTTTGCCATTTCAAAAGTATCCAGGCGAAATCCCGCGCCCTGGATCACCAAATCAACCCCCTCTTCCAGCGCCGCGGTAAGCAGTTCCTCAAACCGGCCGATCACCCCCATAATGTTGACGCCGATGATTCCGTCCGGCCCGGCAATCGCGCGGGCTTGGCGGATTTCGCTTTTGACCTCTTCGCCGTCCATCATTCCCGAGATTGCCACAATGCCCACGCCGCCGTTTTTAGCAACATTGCCCGCCAAATTATGCAAAGACACGCGCACCGCCATGCCTCCTTGAATGATGGGATATTTGGCGGTTTTGCCGCCGATCGCAAGCGGCGGCAAAGAAAAATATTCTTTTCGCGCCGCCGACGTTGCCGCCGCTTCCGATTTTAAAAATTTTTCTTTCATTTCGGATTTATCCATCACCGCCACCGAAAAACGAACTTCGCATTTTAACGCGCCGCCCGCCGACGCCTCGCCGGTGAAATTAGCAATCTTTTCGTCATAGAAACCCAGCAACTGCACCCGGTATTTGATTTTATCCCCCGGCAAAATCGGCGCCAAAAATTGCGCGCCGCGCACTTGATAGGCCAAAAGATGTTTGTTTTTGTGCCCCTCGCCGATTTTTTGACGCAACAGCAAGGTGCCGGTTTGCGCGATCCCCTCCACCACCAAGACCCCGGGCATTATCGGAAAATCAACAAAATGACCAGCAAAATAATCGTCTTGCGGCGAAGTTTGCTTGTAGCCCACGATCGTGTCGCGCTCGATTTTTTCAATTTCATCCACCCACAAAAACGGTTCTTTATAGGGAATGATCTCTTTGATTTGTTCTTTGTTATGCAACATAATTTTAATAAATCACAAATCCCAAGCGCCAAATTTCAAAAATATTCAATTTTCAAATTTTAATATTTTAAATTTGGATTTTGAATATTGGCATTTACTTTGAGATTTGGTGCTTGATATTTGGAATTTACTCTATTACCACGAAAATCTTTCCGACGCAATCACCAATAAAAATCTTTACTCTTTTCGATTTGCGCTCTCAAAGCCAAAGGCCGCCGTCAACATTCAGAATCGCGCCGGTGATAAAGCTCGCCTCGCTTGAAGCCAAAAACGCAATTGCCGCGGCAACTTCTTCGGGTTTTCCCGTGCGCGACAATGAGGTCAATTTTTTCACCATGGCTTTCACTTCTTCGGGCATTGCTTCGGTCATTTTGGATTCAATAAATCCGGGTGCCACCGCGTTGACGCGCGCGCCGAATTTTCCCACTTCTTTTGACAAAGTTTTGGTGAACCCGATAATGCCCGCCTTGGCGGCGGTGTAATTCGTCTGACCGAAATTGCCCCGCAAACCGGAAAATGACGACACATTAACGATATTGCCTTGATTGGCAATTAGCATCGGCAATGCCAATTTGGAACAATTAAAAACGCTCGTCAAATTGACATCAATCACTTTTTGCCACTCTTCCGCCGTCATTTTCGCCAACGTGCGGTCTTTGGCAATGCCGGCGTTATTGACCAAAACATCCAATCCCCCGAAAGCGGTTTGAATGTCGGCCATCATTTTTTCCACTTCGCCATAATTGGAAACATCGGCCAAAAAATATTGCGCCTCGGGAGCGCCCGCGCTTTTCATTTTCTCGGCGGCAGCTTTCAGTTGCTCTTCTTGAAAAGAAATGTCGTTTAACGCGACCTTCGCGCCCATTGACGCGAATTTTGCCGCAATCGCGCGCCCGATCCCCTGCGACGCGCCGGTTACCAACACCACCTTGCCTTCAAATGTATTTGCCATAAATTTAATTGAAAGTTTAAAAATCAAAAATCAAAATGACAATTAAAAATTTAAAATGTCTTTGTATTTTCAATTTTTAACTTTGCATTGTCATTTTTAATTTTGATTTTTTAATTTTTAATTTTAAAAGATTTCCGCTTGATATTGCACTTCTTTAATCGTCCGGCCAACCAAAGGAATATTTTCCAATGATATATTTTTAATGATTTCCGGCAGTTTAAACGATTGCGCGATCTCGTTGAATATTCTGTCTGAATTGGCCGCCGATTTTGACGCCAGCGCCAACCCCAAAAACACCGCCAGCTTATTTGACCGCGGCACAAACTCGGCTTCCCCGACAACAATCATATTTTCCAGCAACGGCGCCAATGCCGCGGCAATATCGGCCTTTGAAGACAAATACGCTTGCGCCTCGTAATTTTCTTTTTTTAAAACAAAAAATATATTCTCGCAAGCGCTCGCGCGCCCCATTTTTTCCATCACCAAATTGATGACAATATCGGCGCCAAGAATCGTTTGAGAAATTTCAAATTGACCGGTTTTAACAAACTCACCCGCCGCCAAATCCATCGGCGCGATGCCGAATTTTTGACAAACCGCGAGCAATCCCGATTTTTGCGCCATCGCGCCGACCGGCAAATCGCCAAAGCTTTGCTGCGCCACGGCGATATTTTCAATCTTTGCGCCTTTCTCCAATAATAATTCCAAAGCCGCCGCTAAAAATTCCGGCGAAGTGTTGTCGCGAAAATAGGAATGACTCGCTTTTTCCAGCGCCGGCAAAACGACGATTTTCGCGTCGGCGCCAATGTTTATCCCGCCGATTAAATCCAGCGCCTTGCCGATCGCTTCTTTTTGGTCATATTTGACCCGCCACACCGCCACCGCGCCGGAGTCGTTATTTTTATCAACTGCAAACTCCGCGCCGATTTGATATTCCTTCTCCGACTTGTGCCCCCAACAATTGCCGGCGTCATCTTTTAAAACCAAAACATTATAGGGCGTATTGGGATGAAAGAGCGTGGGGATGTTCACCTTTGCCGCGCCACAGACTTTGACGGCGCCTTCGGGCATTTTATCCAAGGAAATCAAGCAATAGGGACATTCCGCCAGCGGATACTGCCAGCGCCGCTTGCATTGTGAGCATTGATAAAAAATCATGATTATTTTATCGTTAATTAGGTTTTCCCTCCCGCAAGTTTTAATTCTGCTATTTTTAATTTAAAATGTAAATATCAAAGTTAAAAATGAAAATTTAAAATTTTAAAATTTCCGCAAATTTGACCATCCGATATTTTAACATTTTACATTATAATTTTCCACTTTGAATTTTCAATTTTTAATTTTTAATGAAAACCTATTTTTTGCCAGACAAGCACCGCCTTCCGATGAAAAAAATCTGGGGCAAGCCGATCTGGGGGACGGAAAGCGAAGTTAAAGAAAAATTTGAAAAAATTCTCGCGCAAAAGAAATATAAAACCGTCATCACCGTGGGCGACTATTGCTCCCACCATTTGCCCTCCGACATCAAAATTTTTGACCGGCGCGTGCGGCGAGAGGCGTTTGATCAAAAACACCGCTGTTCACTGAACGTGAAAAATCCGGCGGGAACCATTCAAAAAGAAAGCTGGGAGGCGGTGCGCGAAGCAATTGAAAAAAACACCAATCTTTGCGTTGACGGCGAAGAAGATTTGTTGGTGATTTGCGCCGTGATTTTGGCAAAACCTAAAACACTGGTGGTCTATGGCTATCCCCCGAAGGGCATTTGCCTATTGGAAGCCAATCTCAAAAACAAAACCGTCTTCCGCTTTGTTTTAAAAAGATACTTCACCCCCGAGAAAAACTCCGCTAATTGACGGAAAAATTGATTTTGATAGTATCAAAATATGCCAATTGATACCGCGACAAAACAATCAAGGCAGGTTTTGCTGAGCAATTTGCGCAGTTTCAGATTGAGATTGAAACAGCCGCTTTTGGCATTGATTGAGCAAAATGAAAAGGAATTCATTTGCGACTGCCCCGATGTTGATATTTACGGAGTCGGCGACACCGAGCAGGAAGCCATTGTTGACTTTTCAGAAAACCTGGAAGATTTCTTTTATCTTCTGAAAAAGAGGGCGAGAAAAATCTTGGCAAGCAAATGATTCACATTTGGCGTTTTTTGGAAACAATCGTTGAAGAAACCGATACAACTGAAAGCAAAGCAAGTTGAGAGAATATATGAAAAGTTGGGAATGGAAATTGCTCAAACCCACCACAAATTGGCGTTTTTTAGACATAACGGCAAAGTAATCATCAAAACACTCGCCTTTCGCACGGCAACGGCGACGCCGAAGCCGCCGATAAAATCAGGCAGGATTTTCGCTTGAGCGAAAAAGATTTTTGCGATTTGAGAGATTGCCCGATGGATAAAAATCATTATGTGGAAATTTTAAAACAAAAAGGCATCATTGAAAATTAATTTTATCACCCAAAAAACCGCACGGAATTCGTGCGGTTTTTTGTTTTTTAAATTATCTTCTTAATTTTTTTTGAAGATATGAACCGTAACACTGCCGCCCGCGCCGCTTTTAGCTCGCCGAAGCATTTGCGAAGGCGGCCGATGGCTAATTCTGTCGGAATATGTGCACGGTGACGGAGCCTCCCGCGCCACCGATATTGTGCGTCAGGCCGATTTTGGCGTTTTTGGCTTGGCGCTCGCCGCAATTGCCGCGCAATTGCTCGGCGATTTCATAGATTTGCGCCAATCCCGTGGCCGAAATGGGATGACCCTTCGCCTTTAATCCGCCGGAAGGATTAATTGGCATTTCTCCACCCAAATTGATTTTTCCCGAACGAATCAGCTCCCCCGCCTTGCCGAATTCGGCAAACCCCAAATCTTCATATGACAGCATTTCCACCGAAGTGAACGCGTCGTGAATTTCGGCAACATTAATTTCTTGCGGCGACAATCCCGCCATCGCGAACGCTTTTTTCGCCGCGATTTGCGTGGCGGCAAAATGGGTTAAATCTTTGCGCTCAAAAGTCAATAAATAATCGGTGGCAAACCCCGAACCGATAATTTCAATTTCGCTTGCTTCTTTAGAAACAATCGCCGCCGCGCCGCCATTGACGGACAGCGAACAATCCATCAAACGCAGGGGCGACGCCACTTCCGGAGATTGCTGAATTTTTTCCATCGGCACCGGGCGTTGATAATAATACGCCTTGGGATTATTTTCCGCGTTTTGATGATTTTTGAAAGCGATCAATTCCAATGTTTGTCGATTATCGCCGTATTTTTGGCAATATTGCTGATAGACCAGCGCGTTTTGCGCCGGAAACAGCAATCCTTCGGGTTGTTCTATCACTCTTTCGGCCGCCGACAGAATATAATCGGTTATCACCTCAGAACGATTATCCACTAATTTTTCTCCGGTTAACACCAGAATATTTTTGAATTCATCGTCGCGCAACAACCGCAACGCCGTCCAAAACGCCAGCCCGCCGCCGCCGCAAACCGCCGGCGTTTCAATGACGGGAATATTGGTTTTGAATAATCCCGATAACAACGACACTTTATGGGTTTGATGTTCCCCGCCCGCCGCGCTGGACATTCCCGAAAACACGATCGCGTCAATGCCGGAAAAATCCATTTTGGCGTCCTTTAGCGCGTCCAGCGCCGCGTCAAACGCGAACTGCCACCAATGCCTCTGCGCATAATCAAACTTGGTCATCCCGACCCCTCTAACATACATTTTCGGATTCATATATTTCTTTAAAATAATTTTTTCTGATTTTTATCCATTAATTCCAAAATCTTTTCAATTTGCTTTTTTAAAACCGGCAAATCGTCTTCAACTATATTCCAAACTCTTTGTGCGTTAATGCCAAAATATTCATGAATGATTTTATTGCGGAAAGCGCAAATCTGTCTCCACGGGATATCAGAATATTTTTTTCTTGACGCGGGCGATATATGAGATGCCGCTTCACCGATTATTTCCAATTTCCTGAAAACCGCGCTTTGCTTTTCATCATTTATCCGAAAATTTTCCCATTCAACATCTTCCATAAATTTTTCCACGCTTTTTATCGCTTCAAAAATATCCGAAATATAAATTTCTTGGGTTCTTTTCATTTTTGATAAAATTTACAAAACAGGAACTTGTTCGGCCATAATTTGCTCTTTTAACAAAGGATGCACATATCCATATTCCACCAAATCAACTTTTCTTTTTAATTTGTCCTCAATTTCCAATTCCAAGCCGATAAATCCAAGCAAGCTCATTTTTTCCGGCACTTCCACCAAAATATCAATATCGCTTTTTTTCTTTTCTTCTCCCCGCGCGAACGAGCCGAAAACCGCGGCGCGCTTCACCCCGTGTTTTTTCAAAATTTCAACGATGATTTTTTTGGTTTTGGCATCAATCATTTTGGCATATTACCTGCCCCCATCCTATCCAAAAACACCTGAATTGGCAAATATTTTAACCATTGACTGTTAACCTTTGACTGTTAACAAAATTCTACGGTTCACGCCGTAGAATTTTTTGTGTCCCCGACAGGAATCGAACCTGTAGTCTCAAGGTCCGCAACCTTGTATTTTATCCATTAAACTACGGGGACGGGAATAGTTGATGAGAAATGAGAAATGAGAAATGAGTAATGAACAGTAATTTTATAGCACAAAATCCGCCTAAACGCAATTTTGCGGTCTTCCTTATAATAAATAACTGCCTTAGTTTGCTGTTTTCTTGACAAGATATATCTAAAATATATAATTTGGATATATTAACAAAAATTCCATGCAAACAATGCTGAGCATTAAAATTGACAAAAAATTAAAAGACCAAGCGCACGAAACCGCCCAAGCTCTGGGCGTGTCTTTAAACGCCGTAATAAACCAACATATTAAAAAATTTGTTGATACGCGGGAAATATCATTCACCGATCATCCAATGCCCAACAAAAGAACCCGAAAAATACTTGACAAGGCATCCGCAGACGTCAAGGCCGGAAAAAATATGTTTGGTCCGTTTGAAACCGCCGCGGATATGATTAAAAGCCTTCAATCTGGCAAATAATATGCGGATAGATTACCATCGTCATTTCAGAAAGCAATATCGCAAATTTCCGCAGAAAATCCAGAAAAAATTCAACCAAAAATTGCTTTTGTTTGAAAGCAATCCCTTCCTTCCAATACTTAACAACCATACCCTTGCCGGAGAATATGCCGGTCGGCGTAGCATTGATATCACCGGCGATATCCGAGCAATTTATGAAATCAACGGCGATATTATCATTTTCTTGCAAATCGGCACCCACCACGATCTATACGGCAGTTAGGCGACCTCGGCTGATTTGACAAAATTA
This sequence comes from uncultured Candidatus Saccharibacteria bacterium, assembly GCA_964404915.1. Taxonomy (GTDB): domain Bacteria; phylum Patescibacteriota; class Minisyncoccia; order Minisyncoccales; family UBA5738; genus UBA5738. The sequence continues at coordinate 15,052 of CAYOLX010000009.1, forward strand.
TCCAAGCTGATATGATTATGACAATATAATATTATAATATAATAATATGGCTACATTATCCGTTCCCCTAACCCAAGAATTGGAAGAATTTATTGAATGCCAGGTTAAATCAGGCAAGATGGAGAATAAAGCGGCAGTGGTGCGCCGAGCGTTGCGTCTGCTTGCCGAAGAAGAAGCTGTGGCGGCAATCCTGAAAGCCGACCGAGAGCCGACTTTGCGCGGTGATTTGAACGAATTGGTTGAAAAATTCAATAAATGAAAACATGGAAAAATACGAAATAAGCTATAAACCAACCTTTGTTAAGCAATACTCCGGCCTTGAAAAACCGCTCCAAGAAGAAGCTAGAGAAAAAATAGAACTATTAAAGAGCGAGAAGAACCATGGACAGTTAAAAGTGCACAAATTAAAAGGAAAACTTTCAAAATATTACAGCTTTTCCGTGAATTATAAATACCGGATTATTTTTAATTATCAATCCAAGTCCGAAATAACACTCCTTACAATTGGCACTCACGATTTATATAAATGATTTTATCTTTTATTTATATTTTAAATTTTTGACATTATTTTGACATTGAATTTGAATTTTGATTTTATTTTTTACTTCCCCTCCTCCGCCTACGGGTTTTTTGTTAGCAATGTTTTTTTGTGCCCGCGCACGCTTGCAAATTATTGATTTTTAAGTTAATCTTACTGGAAACCAAAGTGCACGGCGCAGGATTAAAAACCTCGAACCGCCGTTTTATTAGATTTTTTAAAATTGAATCGCCTGAAAGACAAAGACAGATGGAGAGTTGATGTATATGAATGACTTCTTAAAGATACTTTCCCGCCAATGGGGAGAGCTACATTTTGTCTGCCTCGGATTAGACCCCGAAACAGAAAGGATGCCATTGCATTTAAGAGAAGGTTTGAAAACTGATCCCTACGCTTCTCTGCTGGTATGGGCTAAAGAAATAATCGGCAAGACACACGACTTGGTCGCCGCCTACAAGCCGAACAAAGGTTTTTTCGAGGCTTTCGGTCCCGATGGTCTTCGCGCCTACGAAGACGTTATCAAATATATCCGGGTCACCTACCCCGAGATTCTGGTGATCGCTGACGTAAAGATTGGGGAAATTGGAAAATCCACCAAAGCCTACTCAACAATGCCGCTATACCGTGCCAAAGCAAACGCCTTGACTTTAAACGGTTACTTCGGCGAAGCAGGGATAGAACCGGCATTAAGAAATCTGCAAGATGGCATGTTCATTCTTTGCCATACATCAAACACAGGCAAAGACAGCATGATGGGCAGCGAAGAATTCCAAGACCTGCAGGTCGTACACCCGCAAACCAGCGAACTTTTGCCTCTCTACCAATACGTGGCCCAACGCGTTGCCCAATGCTGGAACAAGAATCGTGGCAACATCGGAGTTGTCGCCGGCGCCACCTTCCCGGAACAATTAGGGATGATTCGTCTTATAATCGGCGATCTCCCTATGTTGATCCCCGGTATAGGAGATCAAGACGGCGAACTGGAAAAATCTGTAAGGTTTGCTATGGATTCGCAAGGTTGCGGGTTCATAACCAATTCATCTGGCGGAATCACTTTTAAGTCGACCAGCACTGATTTTGCCACCGTCGCAAGACAGCAAACCATCCTCCTGAATACCCAGATTATCGCCGCCCGCCAACAAGAAATGGTGCGCCGGAAACATTTCATAGACGTCCTAACCAAGTTAGGCGTGATGATAACCGGCATCCATGTCGTATATGCCTCCCGACGGCACGGAGAAACCTATGTGAATAAAGATACGCTCTATCCGGAGTTGGGAGAGTCCGACGAATTCGTCAATGACATATGCGAACAATTCGTCAATGATGGCATTGAAGTGGTTCTGGGACCCGCGATCGGCGGCGCGTTGCTCGCCCGTGATGTCGCCCGCAGGCTTTCATTGCTGACCGGACGCAAGGTTAAACCGATCTTTGCCGAAAAAGTTGAAAAAGACGATCAGATAACTTTCGTAATCAAAAGAGGTTACGATAAAATTATCAAAAACAAAAAGACTCTGATCGTTGACGACGTATTGACCACGGGGGTATCCGTAAGAAAAACCATTCTTGTTGCCCGAAACGCAGGTGGTATTGTGGTCGGTCTTGCGGTTATTTTCAATCGTGGCGATGTCAAACCCGGCGATGTGGCCTGGCCCACAAAAATGTACTCAGTAATCAGCAAACAACTACCGTCTTACAACCAAAAAGACTGCCCGGCCTGCAAAAAGGGTACCCCCATAAGTACTGAATATGGCAAAGGACCTAATCCAACATGACGGAGAAGCATGAAATGCGCCGTCTCTTTTTTTATTCAAACGCGCGATATGTGTAATTTTGGACGGATAATTGTTTGATAGCTAAAAAACACAGATGCGCGTTAGTCTTTGGCGGTTGTTTTTTTGAGTTTTTTGGGCGATGATTTTGGTTTTGTTTTTTTGTATTGATTGGTTTTTTCTTTCACCAGCATCGGCTCGGAGCTGCGAAAGGAAATGTTTTGATTTTTATTGACTTCTTTCTCCGAAAAGACGAATTTGGGGGCGATGAGTTCAGCGCCAAGAGCTTTTGCCATCCGCTCCAAAAACGACAAGCCGGGCAAATAATTGCCGCTTTCGGCGCGGGAAATCGCCGCCTGCTTGGTGCGCATTTTTTTCGCCAATTGGGCCTGGGTCAATCCGGAGATAATACGCGCTTGCTCAATCATAAGAGCAGTGTCTAATTTGATATCGTTTTTATAATACTCTTTTCTAAATTCGGGATCTTGCAATAATTCATTTTTTAAATCTTGTAGATTCATTTTAGTTTAGCGACACGCCGCGTCCTTACGGCGGATTATCACAACATAACAATTTTGTTATATTTTTATATTATCTCCCCCGCCAAACAATGTCAATGGCAAAAAGGCGCGGGGTGGCGCGCCTTTTTGAATTTTAGATTATTTTAAAATTTTAAATCCTAAATCTTAAATCTAGATTTGGTATTTCGTGCCTTCTTTGGAATCGGTAAAATATTA
>CAYOLX010000010.1:0-17271 GCA_964404915.1 uncultured Candidatus Saccharibacteria bacterium
AATATGACATTTCTATTCGAATTCCAAGTATGACATTTCTATTATCATTTGACAAAAAATATTTACCGCTTTCCTGATTTCGTTGTAAAATGGGATTATAGCTTTCATGGCGGTATCGGGCTGGCGGCTTACCGGCCGCCGGCCTGTGCTGTCATTTTAGCATTTTTTAGGAGTTTCGTAATTCAAAGAAATTGGCAAAAATTTGTCAATAGCTGTTATCGGGGATTATATTGTTTTTGGATTTATGCCGCCATAAAAAATTAAGTATTGTTTTTAACGGAGTAAAAATCAAATATTTTTCATTGGGATGGTTCGCCCGAAGGGTGGAATGGATTTTGGATGCATATGTTTGTTGATATTTAAACGCGATTTATATTTGCGTATATTCGTTGCGCGAGAGATTGCGGAATGATAGAATAGATGCGAGAGCAGGCGATTATTAAGGGTCTGTTGCCGAATTGGCTTTGGCTGCAATTTCCATCTTTCGGTTGCGCCAAATTCGTCAATCGTCGGCATACTTTAAGCCAAGTATGCCTCCTCTTTTCTCATTTGGCTCGCGCGAAATCTGAAAATTTCGCTTCAAAGCCAATTCGGCAACAGACCCATTAAAGATTTGAGAGATTGGCGCGTTAAATATGAAAATTGCAATAGCAACCGATACTTATTTCCCTCGCATCAACGGCGTTTCAACTTCAACGCGGGTTTTTGCGCGCGATTTCTGCAATTTGGGGCACAAGGTTGACGTTCATGCTCCGGATTTTCCCAATTACAGTGAGGAGCAAGAGTTATTTGAAGTTTTTCGTTACCCTTCTTTTTATTTGGCATTTGATCCTGAAGATCGTTTGGCATATGGGTTGCGCCGCCAAAAGAAAAATTTTTTGGCGCAAAAATATGATATTGTTCATACTCAAACACCGTTTTTTTTGGGGTGGCTGGCGGCAAGATGGGCAAAGTCAAAGAGAATAAAAGTGGTGCACACTTGCCACACCTTGTATTCGGCCTATATTGATTACTATTTGCAATTTTTGCCTAGAAAATTAAAAGCGATTTCTGCGCGGCAAATCAGCAAGCGATATTGTGATATGTGCGATTTGATAATCGCGCCATCGCCGGCGATGCGCGATGAAGTGATTTCATACGGCACCAAGTGCCCGACTGTTGTTATCCCCACGGGAATTGATTTAAGCGAATTTGAAAATCCCGATCCCGATTCTTTTAGGAGAAAATATAATTTCTCCCGCGATGATAAAATTCTTCTTTTTGTCGGGAGGTTGGCTAAAGAAAAAAACATAGATTTTCTTTTAAGGATTTTCGCGCGGGTTTCCAAAAAGAACGCTAACGCGCATTTTTTGATTGCCGGTGATGGTCCGGCGCGAAAAGAGCTTGAAGCGGCCGTTAAAATCGCGCAATTATCGCCTCGCGTCCGTTTTTTGGGATATTTAAAGGGTGATGATTTGAAGGATTGTTACGCGGCGGCGGATTTATTTCTTTTCGCTTCCCTTACGGAAACACAAGGATTGGTTATAACCGAGGCCATGTCTTGCGGCACTCCGGTTGTGGCGATCGGCAAAATGGGAACGATAGATATTATGTCGGAAAATCGGGGAGGACTGCTGGTCGGCGAAGATGAAGATGAATTTTGCAAAGCTGTGATTGAAATGCTGGAAAACAATAACTTATATTCTCTTAAAAAGAAAGAAACTTTTGGAGAAGCGCGCAAGAGATCGTCGCTTGAAATAGCAAAACGCGTGCTTAACGAATACGAGAAGATTATTGGCGGATAAAAATAAAATAATTAGACCTGCTGCGCAAAGATTCGCGCAATGAAGTTTTCAGATTTGCGCGCGAGCCGAATGAGGAATGTCTGCTTGCAGTCTCGTTTTGCAGAAACGAGGGAAGCATATTGAGTTTTAGCTTGCTGGAGTAAAAATTATTTTACTTCAATATGCCGACCCGCGCTCCGCCGTAGGCTTTGGCGAGGCGAGCGATTGATGAATTTGGCGCAGTCGAAATATGGAAATCGCATTAGTAAATCTTTGCGTAGCAGGTTTATTGAAGGATATTTCAAACGGGGGGAGGCTAGCGAGATGATTTTGTTGGCGCGATTAATTTTTTGATTTCCGGCGCCGAAATTTGCCGCCATTTGCCGGGCGCTAGATTTTTTAACTCCAAAGAACCCACGCGGGTTCTTTTCAGTTGCGCCACCGATTTGCCGATTTTTTCAATGATGCGGCGCACCACGCGTTTTTTTCCCGAATGAATCACAATGCGATATTTTTTTTGTCCGTTTTTTTCAAATTGATCGGGGCGAATGAAGCCGTCTTCCAGCAAAACGCCTTTTTGAATGGCGGTAATTTCGTTTTCCGTCAAAGAAAAATTGGTGTTGATTTCATATTCTTTTTCAATTTGATAGCGCGGATGGGTTAAAGACAGCGCTAAATCGCCGTCATTGGTTAAAATCAGCATCCCCGAAGTCATTTTGTCCAGCCGTCCCACGGGAAAAACTTTGGGTTCCGCGGGTACCAATTCGCCAACCAATTTTTCGGCGTGAGAATCCTGCGCGGTGCAAGTGTAGCCCAGCGGTTTGTGTAAAAGGTAATAAACCTTCTGCGCCGGGGATATCGGTTTGCCGCGATAGAGAATTTTGTCGGTTTGGGGATTCACTCTTATCGCGGGATCGGTGGATACTTTTTTATTGATCGAAACCAATCCTTTTTGGACCAGTAATTCGGCCTTGCGGCGGGAAGCGATTCCGGCTTGCGCCAGATATTTGGCGATTTTAACGGTATTATCCATATTCTTGTATTAAAAAAACCTGCTTTTTGGCGCGGGTTGATGGTTTTGTTTTTTTATTGAATGATTGCCGCCGGCGCAATCAGGCGCGAATCCACCAGCGATTCGGCTTTTTGCGCGACCAGCTTTTCAATCATTGACACGGTTTTATTGATTTTCCTTCGTTTGTTGATGACCACATGGTCATAACGATCGTGGTATTGCCACCACATTTCGCGGTCGCGCGCCAGCTTGCCCAAAAATTTTTCTTCGGAAGCGTCGGGGTCGCGGCGGAAATATTGTTCCCGCAACTGGTCCCAGTCTTCGGGAGCGATGTAAATGGTGATGGTTTTTTGTAAAATGCATTCGGCGATATCGGGCATATTCTCTTTGAGGATTCTTTGGATATGCGCCATGGCATATTCGTCAATTTGCCAGATCACGTTTTCGCCGCGCAGAATCGCTGAGATTGATTCTTTGCTGGTGCCTTTGTATTCTTGCGGACGGACTTCAATATATTCCAGATATTTTCCCTCTTTGATCCTTTTTTTAAATTCTTCGTTGGTGTAGAAATTATGGCTCACTCCCTTGGTTTCTCCTTCGCGCGGCGGGCGGTTGGTGTCGGTGACAATCTTGTGAAAGCCGGGATTGCGTTTCAAAAACAATTCTTTGGCGGTGTCTTTGCCCACGCCGCTGGGACCGGTGATGACAAGCAAAATCCCGTTGCATTTTGAGCAATTTTTCGCGGAAGACAAAATTTGCAGGATTTTGGAAAACATATAATAAAAAAACAACCTCCCCGAAGGTGCCGCGGGGCGATAAAACCAAAAGGAATTGTCAAGGTTGCCGCTTTTAGTATTACTCCATTTTGCCTTTTTTCAAAAAATGTGTCAAGAGCGCTTTTAGTAATGTCAAATGATAATAGAAATGTCATATTTAGGATAAAATTTTTGCAAAATCGGCAATATTTGCTAGATTGGCAATATGAAGAAAGGTTTTAAAAAAATCGCATTTGCCGTTTTGATTTTGTTGCTTTTAGCGGCGTCCTTGGCGGTTTTTGCCGATGCCTATGTTTTTTGGCGCGGATCGCAAGGAATATATGAAAATGTGGATGATTTACCGAGTGCCGACGCGGTTTTGGTTTTGGGCGCGGCGGTGTATCGCGACGGGCGAATGAGCGCGGTTTTTGCCGATCGCGCGGGTGCGGCGCTGGAGGTTTATCGCGCCGGCAAAGTCAAAAAAGTGCTGGTGAGCGGCGATCACAGCCGAGACGACTATGATGAAGTAAATATTGCCAAAAACTTTTTTCTGCAAAACCGAGTGTCTTCCGAAGATATATTCGTTGACTACGCGGGATTTAACACCTATGACAGCGCCGTTCGCGCCAAAGAAATTTTTCAGGTGGATTCTTTAATCGTGGCAACCCAGGAATTTCATTTGCCGCGCGCGCTCTATTTGGCGCGGCAAGCCGGGATTGAGGCGCATGGAATCAAGGCGGATTTGCGCCCCTATAATCCGGGATTTTACAACACTTGGCGCGAGAACGGCGCGCGAATAAAAGCGTTTTGGCGTGTTATTTTCAAGGATTCCCCTCGTTTTTTGGGAGATGCCATTCCCATTACCGGCGACGGCCGCGCTTCCTGGGACTAAAAAAATAAAAATTTAATAATAAATGATAAATAATTTTGAATTACGAAACCCTTATTCGGCAAGTATTTTCGCGGAGCACGAAAATTTTATTGCTATAAAATTTCCTAGTATTTTGCGCCGGTCGCGCAAAATAATGCTCCGACAAAAACACTCGCCTCAACGAGTTTCGTAATTCAAAGAAATAAAATCAAAATTCAAAATTTTAAATTTCAAAACTCACTTTTGATTTTTGACTTTTGACTTTTGACTTAATCTCGTGCCCGAACTGCCCGAAGTGGAAACAATCAGGCGGCAATTAGCCGAGAAAATTATCGGCAAAACTATAAAAAGAATTGAGATTTTGGAGCCAAAAATGTTTATCGGCGATCCAAAAGACGTTATCGGCCAAAAAATCACGGATGTCGGCCGCGTTGCCAAAGTTTTGCGAATCCGTTTTGCCAATGACGCGGCGCTTTTGGCGCATTTTAAATTAAACGGGCAATTTTTTTGGCGCGCGCCAAACGATGGCGCGCCGGCAAGATTCACGCGGGTGATTTTTCATCTTGACGACGGTTCGCGCTTGTTGTTCAATGATTCGCGTAAATTCGGCTGGATAAAAGCGATCGCGAATTTTCGCGAAACGCCCAATGGCGTCATTGAGCCGTTTTGTTCCAACTTCACCTTGCAAAATTTTTCAGATATATTAAAAAAAACTCGCCGGCCGATAAAGGTTTTGTTAATGGACCAGGAAAAAATCGGCGGCATTGGCAATATCTATGCCAATGAGGCGCTGTTTGAAGCAAAAATCAATCCTTTTTGTCCGGCAAATGAATTGCAAAGCAGTCAAGCGAAAGCTCTTCATCGCGCGATTGAAAAAATTCTCAAAAAGGCGATTGATTGTCGCGGCTCATCGGGAAAAGATGAATGGTATCGCCAATTGGACGGCAGTCCGGGATGCTATCAAGACCACTTTTTGGTTTATCAGCGCGACGGGCAAGAGTGCCTGGTTTGCGGCGCCGAAATCGCGCGCCAGATCCAAGCCGGCCGCGGCACATTCTATTGTCCGCGATGCCAAAAGTAATTTTTTTGGAAATTGGAAATTGATAATTGGAAATTGAAATTTTTTAATAATTTACTTTGAATTAAGAAACTCTTATTCGGCAAGTGTTTTCACGGAGCGCGGAAATTTTATTGCTATAAAATTCCCTAGTATTTTGCGCCAGTCGCGCAAAATAATGCTCCGTGAAAACACTCGCCTCAACGAGTTTCGTAATTCAAGATAATTTAAAAAATTTGGTTTATGTATGGTTTTGCCGCCAAAAGATTTGACCGCGATATTTACAAAAACAAGCGTTGGCTCAGAAACGCGGATTTCGCGCTGGGATTTTTTACCGCTCTACTGATATGGATTTTGTTCTTCAACTTGGTGTGGTGGGCGGCGCCCGCCGCGATTTTTATTATTTGCATGGCGGGATTGTTTGCCAAAGTTGAGCGGCGCTATGTTTTGTATGGCGGTTTGGCGCTGGTTTTCTTTCCGTTTATTTTCTGGGCGGCAATGATGGTTTTTTGGGCCGGCAGAAACGAAATCAACAGCTGAAGCATATAATCATATAATCATACGCTTTGCTAATCATTTAATCAGTAAAAACAAAAACGCTCCGTTAAGGAGCGTTTTTAAAATACGAAATCAAGAATTAGAATTTGCAGAGGTCGTTTTCAGATTTGCCGCCGAATTGTTGGCAAAGATCTTGCGAGATTCCCGAACATTCTTGCGCTTCCATGTTCCATTCGCCGCGATTGTCGGTGCAGGCGGCTTCGGCTTGCGCGTTGGCGCGTTTGGGGGTGAGTTCTTTTAACATCGCGCCGTCAAGAATGTAGCTTTTTGAGACCGGCACGGTGGGTTCTTTTTCCACTTCATCGCCGTCGGTTTTTCTTTCCAAATAATTCACGCGCACCGCTTGATTGACAATGGCGATGTTTTCAATTTTCACTCCTTCTCCCAGCGGCACAGCATTGGAGCCGACGATCAATTCTTTTTCTTCGTCCACCAGCGCGATTGCCACATAGTAATAAATCGCGGGGTCGTTTTCGGTTTGTTGTCTCAAAACCAATCCCCAGTCGTCTTGACCGTCGGAATTCAGATCGCCGGCAACCGGTTTTCCTTCAACTTCGGTGATCATTTTTTGCGCGCCATAGGGATTGATGGTTTCGGCTTTGCCGTTTTCCAACGCGATCATATCGGTTTCCACCAAAAAGGCGGCGTTCAGCGGCGAAAGCTTGCTTGCCGGCGCGCCATTATCGGTTGCTTTATCCCCGGATTTGCCATTTTGCAACACAATAAATCCAATCACGGCGGCGGCGATCACTAACAAAATCAAAATTCCTTTTTTCATGGTTTTTATTTTTATTATTAATTTTAAGATTTTATAGTTGAATAGACCGGCATGTAAGACAGATATTTTAAGGGAATGTCAAAGCATGTATAGAGGCAATCATTTATCATTTCAATCAATTCGGAAAAAGTTCTGCCTTGCGTGCGGCAACCTTCAAAATCATTAATGGTCGCTGCAAAATATCCATCCTCGCACGGGTGGATAGAAACATTAATTCTCTTGGGAAACTGCGCGCGCAGTTTCATTATTTTTTCTTTTTCTTTTTTGCTTAATTTTGCCATGGATGTTTCTGGGTTTGCACTTTTAATTTACCAAATTATTATAAAAATGCAAGAATGAACACGGGGAGCGCGTATCAGGCGATTGTGATGAAGTTGCGATATGGACCGAGCGGGTATAGAATGGAAGCGTAAAGCTTAAAAGGAAAAAGGGAAAAAATGTAAAATTAATAAAATGACGCAGGAACAGGCATTGGCGATATTAAAATCGGGGAAGAACGCGTTTATTACCGGACCGGCGGGCAGCGGCAAAACTTTTGTGTTAAACCGCTTCATTGATTGGTTAAGATCAAGCGGCGCCAATGCCGCGATCACCGCTTCAACGGGCATTGCCGCCACGCACCTGGACGGCATCACGCTTCATTCTTGGACGGGGATGGGGGTGCGGGATTCGCTTTCCAAAGCGGAAATGAAAGATTTGTTGAAACGCGGCTATTTGCGCCGCCGCTTTTCGCGCGCTGATGTTTTGGTGATTGATGAAATTTCCATGTTATCGCGGACCCAGTTGGATTTGGCGGATTTGATTTTTCGCGAATTCAAGCAGGTTGACGCGCCGTTTGGCGGCGTGCAAACGGTGTTGTGCGGCGATTTTTTTCAATTGCCGCCAATCGCGCGAAAAAAAGAACCAATCGGCGCGAAAAACGTGTCGCAATCAAGCTTGGATTTCGCCAAAGAGGATGGCGCGCTCTCCGGTTTTTCGTATCACGCGCGGGCGTGGGAAGGACTTAATCCTCAGATTTGTTATTTGGATGAACAATATCGGCAAAGCGATCAAGAATTTCTGGCGGCGTTAAATGCAATTCGAGACAATGCCGCCGGATCGCGGGTGGAAAATTATCTGAATTCGCGCGTCAATGCCAAGATCGGTTTGCCGGTGGAGCCCACTAAGCTATATACCCATAATGTTGATGTTGACATTGAAAACAATTTGGAATTGCAAAAAATTTCGGGAAAAGAATTTCGCTACAAAATGGAGCTCATCGGCCCGGCGGCATTGGCCGAACGCTTGCAAAAAGGATGCTTGGCGCCGGCGATGTTGAGATTGAAAGTCGGGGCGCGGGTGATGTTTGTGAAAAATAATTTTGAAGAAGGTTATGTCAACGGCACTCTGGGGGAAGTGGTTGATCTGGATGATGACCGCGTTCGGGTGCGCACCGCGCGTGGCGCGATTGACGTCGGACCGGCGGCGTGGCATATCGCCGAGGAGGGCAAGATCAAGGCTGAGATCAATCAATATCCCCTGCGGCTGGCGTGGGCGATCACGGTGCACAAAAGCCAAGGCATGAGTTTGGATGCCGCGCGGGTGGATTTGCGCCAGTCGTTTGAGCCGGGGATGGGTTATGTGGCGCTCTCCCGCGTGTGCTCATCGGCGGGTTTGTCGCTGGCGGGATTTAACAAAATTTCATTGCGGGTTAATGACGAAGTTTTGGAGTTTGACAAAAACTTAAAGCGGCAATCTGAAATTGCCGCGCGCGAAATTGCCGCCAAAAATTTACCGGCGCGCCGTTTCGCGCCGATAAAACAAGAAAAGAAAAAAGTTGACACTGTGGCCGCCACTCGTGAATTGATTGAAAAGAATATAATGCCCGCCGAGATTGCCAAAACGAGAAATCTCACTTTGGGCACAATTTTGGGCCATTGCGAAAAAATAAAAGCCAAATCTCCGGATTTTGATTTTTCCGGGCTGGTTAAAAATTTTTCGCCCGAGAAAATAAAACAAATGAAAATCGCGCTGAAAAAATGCCAAAATGAAAGCGGCGGCTATTCGCTGACGCCGGCGATGGAATTGCTTAACGGCAACGCCACCTTTGAAGAATTGCGCCTCGCCCGCCTGTTGTTGTAAAATGGCAATGCTTTTAAATTAAAATTTGCAAAAAATATGAAGATTGGGAGTCCGATATTCACCAATAATGACGGGTTTCCGCGGGCGCACACTTGCGATGGCGCCGGTTCAAGTCCGCCGCTGGAAATCGGCGGCGCGCCGCGGCAAGCCAAATCGCTGGCGCTGGTTTTGCGCGATCCGGACGCTCCGGGCGGGATTTTTATCCATTGGATATTATTTAATATTCCGTCCGAAATTGAAAAAATTGACATCGGAGAAATTCCCGAAGGCGCGCGGCAGGGGAAAGCCACCAACGGCAGAGTCGGCTATGTGGGGCCATGCCCGCCGTCGGGAACACATCGCTACATTTTCACCCTCTACGCGCTGGATACCAAGCCCTATTTAAACGATGGCATTTCAATTGAGCAATTCAATGCCGCGATTTCGGGCCATATTTTGGCGACCGCGCAATTAATGGCAAGATATCGCTGACAGCATTAAGCGAATATGTATGCGGGAGTATATTTTGGTAATTAAAATTTAAAACTTTAGAGTGTTGAATAATTGTTGAATTTTGTTAATTTGAGAATTATTTGAGTTTAAATTTTTTCCAAATTTGATAATTTTGTCAATTATTCAACACTATCAACTTATGGAATTTAACGAATATCAAAAATTGGCGCGGCAAACCGCGATTTACGCGGGCGCGGGGAAAAACTTTGTCTATCCCGCGCTTGGACTTTGCGGCGAGGCCGGCGAGGTGGCCGAAAAAATCAAAAAAATCATTCGCGACAAAGATAATGTTGTTGATGACAAATGCCGCGCCGATTTAGAAAAAGAATTGGGCGATGTTTTGTGGTATATCGCCAATCTGACGGCGGAATTGGAATTGGATTTGGATGATATCGCCCAAAAAAACATTGCCAAATTGCAATCAAGAAAAGAGAGAGGGGTTTTGCGCGGTAGCGGGGATGATAGATAGTGATGAGTTGATGAGTAAATGAGTTGATGAGCAAATAAATGAAAAAAGAGAATAGAAAAATTGTTTTGAGGGGACGGGAAGTGGTCTATTGCCTGAAAATCAGCCGCCGCGCGCGACGGCTGCGAATTGTTATTAAGCCCGGCGGCGCGGTGGACGCGGTGGTGCCGTATTTTTCCGACGAAAAAGCCGCGCAAAATTTTTTAATCAAGAAAGCCGGCTGGATATTGGATAAAATTTCCGAATTAAAAGACAATAAAAACTTGTTGCCGCGGGGCGGTCGCCGGGAATTTTTAAAACATCGTTTTGCCGCCCGCGATTTGGTTTTGGAAAAAATCGCTAAAATAAATCTGATTTATAGCTTTAAATATGGGCGTGTGGCGATCCGCGACCAAAAAACGCGCTGGGGCAGTTGTTCGGCAAAAGGCAATTTGAATTTCAATTATCGCGTGGCGTTATTGCCCGATCATTTGGTCGGCTATATCGTGGCGCATGAATTGTGCCACTTAAAGGAGTTGAATCATTCGCCGCGTTTTTGGAATTTGCTGGCGGTTGCTTTTCCCGATTGGGAAAATCTTCGCCGCGAGCTGGCAAAAAATTATATTTTGTCATAGAATTTAAATATATAATGTACTTTGAATTACGAAACTCTTATTCGGCAAGTATTTTTGCGGAGCACGGCAATTTTATTGCTATAAAATTTCCTAGTATTTTGCGCCGGCCGCGCAAAATAATGCTCCGACAAAAACACTTACCTCAACAAGTTTCGTAATTCAAAATGATTAAAAATACGCATGGCAACTGGTTTAGGCGCGATTTTCGCGGAGTTTTTCAACTCGGCGCTGGCGTGGGCGGCAAGCCACGGAGCGCGCGTGATTTTGATTATTTTGGCCGCGACGATTGCCAACGCTTTCATCAAGGCGGCATTGTCGCGCAGAAAGATAATGCCGGTGCTTGACAATTTTCCGCGTCCTGCCTATAAAGGGGTATTGGGAATTCCGCCCTTGGGCAGTTCGGAATTTGACGAGGCGCGAAAGCAGAGAATCGCCACATTAATAAAAACGGCGAACAACATTTTGCGCTCGCTGGTCTGGATTGTCGCCCTGATTATGATTTTGCCGGAATTCGGCGTTAACATCGCGCCGATATTGGCAAGTTTGGGGTTGGCGGGATTGGCGGTGGGAATGGCCGCCAAAGATATCCTCACCGATTTTATCGCCGGGGCGTTTATTATTTTTGAAGGCGGCTATAACATCGGCGACGAAGTGGAAATTGCCGGATTTTCGGGAGAAATCGTGGAAATTTCTTTGCGGCGCACGATTTTGAAAAATAAAGACGGAGTGGTTTGCGCGGTTCCCAATCGCGAAGTTAAATTGATTAAAAAGTTTTTGGGGAGGAAAAAAGAGGTCGAACAAGAAGGCAAGGTGAAAATAATAAGTAAAATAAAATGAGATGGTTGCGACCATCTCGGTAAAAAATATGGAAGCTACCGCTTATCCCCAATATATCAGCCGATTTTTGCCGGTTTGCGAACCGTTGCCCGAAATCGGTTTGTGGTTTTTTGTGATTTTGTTCGCGTGGTCAATCGCGTGGAAAGGCGCGGCATTATGGCGCGCCGCCCGCAACAATCAATCCTATTGGTTTATCGCGTTGTTGTTGATTAACACGATCGGCATCATGGAGATAATTTATATCTATGTGTTTGCCAAGAAACGCCCCGACTCCGGCAGCAGTTCAAGCATCAGCAAGTAATTTTTTTAAAAAAATCCCCTCCTTGCGGAGGGGATTTTTGTTATTGATCCTGCCGGAGTCTTTCTATCAGTTTTAGTTCCAATTTTTTGGTGTCGGTATCCAAAATCGCGAACGCGGCTTTATAGAACATTCCCGCCAAAGTGCCCGGATTTGCCAATTGGTAATTGTTTATATTTTCCAGCCAGGGTTTGTGGGTGTGGCCGTAAAAGACAAAATCAAACGATTGGTTTTCGGCCGCGCGCTTGGCGGTTTCGGGAAAATGGCAAAAACCGATTTTTAAACCGCCGATTTCGGCTTGGCCGAAATTTTTGAATAACTGAATTTGTCCGGGAAATTTTCGCGCCGCCGCTTCCACCGATTGGCGATAATCCATATTGCCAAAAACCGCCAGAATCGGCCCCGAAAAATTTTTCGCCAGCCGTTCCAAAGTGATGCCGTCTGCGATATCTCCGCAATGAATCACTGCGTCCACCGGATTTTTCTTGATGTGCGCCAGAAATTTATCCAGCGTCGCCAGATTGTCGTGAGTGTCCGAAATTATGGCAATCTTCATTGAAATTTTGGTTAAATCAAGTAAGATGATTATATCATTAATTAAATTAAAAATTAAAAAATCAAAATTAAAAATGACAATTAAAAATTTAAAATTGTCAAAAATTATAATTCTTTAATTTTTGGTTCTCCAAAGAATTTTGCGGGTAAATTCAGAATTAAATCGCCAAAAGTTGTTGTGTAATTATAATTTTCACCTGAGCTGTAGGGGCGAATGATTATTCGCCCGTATTATGGATTTATCACGGAATGGATTAAATACGAGCAACCGCCCGCCTTCACCAATTGCGACTAGACAGAACAAGAACCATTCCCCGTAAAATCAAAATACAAATACGGCTACGGGCGAATAATCATTCGCCCCTACGGGAAACTTCAAAAATTACAAATTGTGCAATATTGAGGAATAATTTACTTTGCGCTCGCATAATTCTTTGAAGAATCTAATTTTTCATTTTGATTTTTAAATTTTTAATTTGAAACATGGACTCTCCCGTGGAAGAAATCAAAAGGCGGCTGGATATTGTTGAATTTATCGGCCAATACGTGAAGCTGAAAAAAACCGGTGCCAATCTGTCGGCGCTGTGCCCGTTTCATTCGGAAAAAAGCGGGTCGTTTTTCGTTTCGCCGGCGCGCCAAACTTGGAAGTGTTTCGGGTGCAACAAGGGGGGGGATATTTTCACTTTCGTTCAGGAAATTGACGGGGTGGAATTCGGCGATGCGCTGAGAATTTTGGCGGCCAAAGCCGGCGTGGAGTTAAAACGCCAAAGCCGCGAAAACGCGCAGGTCAAAACCGAGCGCCAGCGCTTGATTGAAATTTGCGAATTGGCGGCGCGTTTTTTTGAAAAACAATTAAACGCGAGCAAAGCCGGAGAACAAGCCAAACAATATCTTTTAAATCGCGGTTTTTCCCAAGACAGCATCGCGTCGTGGCGATTGGGGTGGGCGCCGCCGTCGTGGCAAGGATTGCATGATTTTTTGGCAAGCGAGGGTTATCGCGATAATGAAATTGTCGGCGCGGGATTGGCGGGCGCGTCGGGGCAGGGGCGGGTCTATGATCGTTTTCGCGGCCGGATAATGTTTCCCATTTTTGATTTCAATTCCCAGGTGGTGGGATTTGGCGGCCGGATTTTTCAAAGCGAAAATGACGCGCCGATCGCGCCGGAAAATCAAAAAACGGCGAACGAGCCGAAATATTTAAATACCGTCAATACCTTGATTTATGACAAAAGCCGCGTGCTCTACGGGCTTGACCGCGCCAAGATTGCCATTCGCAAAGCCGACGCGTGCGTTTTGGTGGAAGGATATGCCGACGCGATAATGTCGTCGCAAGCGGGAGTTGCCAATGTTGTCGCCACTTCGGGGACCGCGCTCACCGAGGATCATCTAAAAATTTTGCAACGATTCACCAATAATTTGATTTTTGGCTATGATATGGATTCGGCGGGAGAAAACGCCAGCCGGCGCGGCATTGATATGGCGCGCGCCGCGGGATTTGACGTGCGCGTGGCGCGTCCCGCTGTTTCGGGCAAAGATCCCGCCGATGTTGCTGCCGCCGATCCGCGAGAATGGCAAAAGGCGGTTGCCGGCGCCAAAAGTATCATGGAATTCTATTTTGACCGCGCGCTTGCCGCCGGCGATAGAAACACGCCCCAAGGAAGAAAAAAAATCGCCGATTTTATCTTGCCGGCAATCAAAATCATTCCCAATGCCATTGAGCAAGCGTTTTGGTTGCAAAAAATCGCCGATTCCTTGGAAACAAGAGATATCGGCTATGAAAAATACTTGCGCCAAGAGCTAAAAAAGGTTAAGATAAGCCAAAACCCATCGGGCGGCGGCGAGCGCGAAAAAAAATCGCCGGGTGCCAAAAAGAATCGGGAAACCTGCTTGGAAGAGCGGATTTTGACGCTGATTGTCAAATTTCCCATTCATATCGCGTTGATTAAATCGGTGGAAGATTTTTTTAGCGAAAACGCCAAAGAAATTATCCGCCGATCCGATAAAAACGGTTTTTCCGAAGAGGGAATATCGCCGGAAGCGAAAAATCTTTATGAAGAATTGTTTATCGCCGCGGGCAATGAAACCATCAGCGAACACGCGGCGGCCGAAGAAATCAATTTTCACAAGCGCGCGATAGAAGAAAATTCTTTTAAAAAATCATTATCGCGGCTGGCCGCCGATTTGGGGCGGGCGCAAAAATCCGGCGATGATAACGCCATTTGCCAATTGCGCCGCGAATATAATCTCCTTTCAAGAAATCATTTACAAAATAAATCCGCCGAATAATAGACCTACTTCACAAAGATTTGCGCAACGAAATTTTCAGATTTTGCGCGAGCCGAACGAGGAATGAGGAGGCATATTGAGCTTAAATATGCCGACGATTGACGAATTCGGCGCAGCCGGAATATGGAAATTGCAGTAGTAAATCTTTGTGCAGTAGGTCTAACTCTAACGCGCCATGGTAAAAAAAATCAAAAAGGCATTGCCGGCAAAATCATCGCCGAAAAATAAAACTGTCGCCAAGAAAGTCAAAAAACCCGTCGTTAAAAAACCGGTCGTCAAAAAAGTTTCGGCCAAACCTCAAGCGAAGAAAACCGCTAAGGTTTGCTCGGTGAAAAAAGAAAAAACGATCAAAAAAACGAGCGCCGCCGTCAAGAAAACCAAAAAAAAGGAGGGGATGTCGCCAAAAGTTTTTAATCCGCAAAAATTGGAAGTTTTCATGGAAAAAGGGGCGCAACGCGGCTTTGTGACCTTTGCCGAAATTATGTCGTTTTTTCCGGAGGTGGAAAAAGACATTGACGGATTGGATGAGCTCTATCAAGTTCTTGATGCCAAGGGGATTGAGGTCAAAGAAGTGCGGGAGTTTTTGGAAATCGGTGAGAAAACCGCCAAACGCCGGCTGGAATCAAAGATTGATCCGGTGCAGATGTATTTAAAAGAAATCGGCCAGATCCCGGCGCTTACCGCCCATGACGAAAAAGAATTGGCGAAAAAAATTGAGGCCGGCGACGCGGAAGCTCGCAAGCGGCTGACGCAATCCAATTTGAAATTGGTGGTTTCCATCGCGCGCAAATATATCGGCCGCAGCGCTCATTTGAGCTTGTTGGACTTGATTCAAGAAGGCAACATGGGGCTGTTTCGCGCGGTGGAAAAATTTGATTGGCGCAAAGGATATAAATTTTCAACATACGCCACATGGTGGATCCGGCAGGCGATCACCCGGGCGCTGGCGGATCAAGCGCGCACGGTGCGCATTCCGGTGCATATGATTGAAACCATCTCCAAATATACCCAAGCGAAACGAAAACTTTTGCAATTTTTTGGTCGCGAACCCCTGCCCGAAGAGATTGCCTCCGAATTGGGGTTAGAGCCGTCAAAGATCCGCTATATTCAAAAAATTTCCCAAGATTCGGTGTCGCTGGAAACACCGGTGGGTTCCGATGGCGAAGACAGCGTTTTGGCGGAATTTATCGCCGACCACAAAGTGACGTCGCCGGCGTTGGATGCCGCGCGCAACTTGCTGAAAAACCGTCTCAATGAGGTGCTGGTGGATTTGATGCCCCGCGAACAAAAAATTTTGGCGTTGCGTTTCGGTTTGGAAGACGGTGTGACGCACACTTTGGAGGAAGTGGGGCAGGAATTCGGCGTCACCCGCGAACGGATCCGCCAAATTGAAGCCAAAGCCCTGGAAAAAATCCGCAACCACGCCAGCTTGAAAAAACTAAGAGACTACTAAAGCAATTTTAAAAAAAACAAAAACGGCCTTTGCCGTTTTTTCGCTGAATAGACCTATAAAGATGGATAAGTCAATATGAAGTATCAATCTATTGTTTTTTCCGGGTTGCCCGGAGCGGGGAAATCAACATTGGTGGCGAGATTAAAAGAAATCTATGGCTGGCCGGTGCTGTCAGTGGGCGATTTGTGGTGCCAAAGATGGGCAAAGCTGTATCCCAATAAGGAAATTTCTTTTGAGGAATATTGGCGCGCCACTTCCACCGAAGACAACCGGCAAGTGAATGTTGATTTTCGCGAACAAGCGGCAAAAAATCATTTGTTGGGCGACAGCCGCTACACGATTTATTTAAAAGATTTGCCGATATTATTGATATTTTTGACTGCCGATTTAGACACTCGCGCTCAACGGGGAGCGGGATTGGCAAAGTATAACGGCAGCAGCGAAAAAGAAATAAAAGATATTTTATATCGCCGCGAAGCTGATGAAGTGGCGGCAGGCAAGCGGCTGTTTGGATATGATTATCGCGATTCGGCAAATTATCACCTGATTTTTAATACCGCGTTGATATCGCAAGAAGAAGAAATCGCCATCATCAAAACCTTAATACCGGTATCTTCGTAGCGATATCAAATATCAATATTTGATATCGCTGCAATATTGTTAAAAAATACTAAAAATTATGAAGAGAAAAATATTGTTGATGTTGTTTTTTATTTTCGCGGTTGTGTTTGCCGGGGCGGGGAGTTTGGCGCGGGCGCAGGAGGCCGCCGTTGCTAAGCCGAGTTCGGCGGTGATTTTGGAAGTGTTGCGGCATGAAATATCGCTTTTGAAAATGCTGCTGGCGAATTTGTCGGCAAAAAATCCGATTGACTCTCCGGGCTATATCGCCGTTGATTTGGAAAGCAAAAAAACTTTATTGTCCAAAAATCCCAACGAAGTTTTTCCCATCGCGTCAATCACCAAAATGATGAACGCGGTGGTGGCGCGGGAAAATATCGCCGAGGGAAAAACGGTGGTTCTCAACGACGCGATGCTGGCGCCGCTGGGAAGCAGTCCGACTTTGTATAAAGGGCTGGCGGTGAGCGTGAAAAATCTTTTGCAGGCGTCTTTGATACAATCCGCCAATGATGCCGCCGAAGCGCTGGCGCAAACCGCCGGCAAAGAAAATTTTTTGGCGTTGATGAATCAAAAGGCCAAAGATTTGGGAATGGAAAACACCGCGTTTTTTGACGCTTGCGGTTTGGATCCCCGCAACCGCTCCACCCCCGCCGATTTGGCGAAATTGGTCGCCCATGTCCACAAAAACCATCCCGAAATTCTGGCGATCACCAAAAGCAATGATTTTTGGCTGCCTG
>CAYOLX010000011.1:0-16064 GCA_964404915.1 uncultured Candidatus Saccharibacteria bacterium
CATCTCCCGTTCGAAAAAATGCGGACGGGACCCATTAACAGATGGCAAAAAAGATATGAAAAACTACGAATACACCTATCTGACGCGATCGGACATGCCCGAGGAAAACGCCAAGGCGTTGCAGGACAAATTATCGGAATTGGTCACCGCGAAAGGCGGCGTTGTGGCTGAAATTGCCAAGTCATACCGAAAACGGCTTGCCTATCCCATCAGAAAGCAAGACAGCGCCTATGTGAACACGATTTTGTTTTCCGCGCCGCCGGAGAATATGCCGGATTTTAAGAAAAAAACCGGGAAGATGGAAGAAATTTTACGCGGGTTGATAATCATTCGCGAACCGGAAAAAATCAAAAAGGGTTCTCGCCGGCAGCGTCCGATAATCATGGAAAAAGAAGCGGCAGCAACAATAACCGCGGCCGCCGAAGAAAAACCCGCGGAGACGAAAAAGGCAATTGAATCGGAACCCGAATCAAAAACAATCGCGAAAGAAAAGCCCATTGCCGACGCGGTTAAAAAAGAAGAAAAAGAACCCGTCAAACCCAAACGGAAAACCAAAATCAAGGCCGAACTGCGCGACATTGAAGAAAAACTGGATGAAATCCTCAAATAACTAAAAACTCTAAATCCCAAATCCTAAACTCTAAATAAATACAAATATCAAAAATAAAAAATCCAAAACAAAAATACATTCTCGTTTTGGATTTGAAAATTTCAATTTTGAATTTGTTTAGGGTTTAGAAATTAGAATTTAGGATTTTATAAATTTGATGAATCTCAATAAAGCAATTTTAATCGGCAGATTGACGCGCGATCCGGAAATCCGGGTGATGCCCAGCGGCCAGCAAGTGGCGAATTTCGGTTTGGCAACCGATAGCTTCTACACCGACAAAAACACCAATCAACGCCAGCAAAAAACCGAGTTTCACAATATCGTAATGTTTTCGCGATTAGCCGAAATCGCCGGGCAATACTTGAAAAAAGGATCGCTGATAATGGTGGAAGGCAGAATTCAAACGCGCGACTGGCAGGATCAGGCGGGCAATAAGCGCTACCGCACCGAAATTGTCGCCGACAATCTGCAAATGGGCCCGCGTCCCGCCGGCGACGGCGGACAATCATCGGCGCCGCAAGAATATCGCCCCAAACCCGCGGCAAGCGCAAATCCCGCTTCAAACCAGACCAAGCCGCCGCCCGCCGAGGCCGACATCCCCATCATTGAAGAAGACGGCGACATTGACGTGAAAAACATCCCCTTCTAACTAAAGTAAATCTCAAATCACAAGCACCAAATTCCAAATAAATATCAATACTCAAATTCCAACATTCAAACAATAGACAACATTTCGGTTTGGAATTTGGTGCTTGATGCTTGGTGCTTAATAAATTTATGGCTTGCTATTTTTGTCAAAAAAACGTTCAAACGATCGATTTCAAAGACACCGAAATTTTGCGCCACCTCACTTCGGGAATGGGCAAAATCCGCCCCAAGAAGAAAACCGGCGCTTGCGCCGCGCATCAGCGCCAAATCGCCCGCGCCGTCAAACGCGCCCGCTTCCTGGCATTGATGCCCTAGAACATTTAATCATATAATCATTTAAACATTAAATCATTAAAAACGCGCCTTTTGGGTGCGTTTTCTATTCATGATTCATGATTCCAAATTCATGATTCCCGATTCTACTCCTTTGAGGCGTCAAAGGTGGCGTCAATTTTGACTTTCAGTTCGGACTTGATCTGCTCCAGCATTTCAGGATTTTCGCGCAGGAATTTTTTGGATTGCTCCATTCCCACTCCCAGCTTTTGCTCGCCAAACATTATCGTTGATCCCGATTTTTTAATTACCTCCAAATTAAGTCCGGTATTAATCACATCCGAAAATTGGGAAATACCCTCGTTGTAGTAAATGTCATACTCCACCACTTTAAACGGCGGCGCGACTTTGTTTTTCACAATTTTAGCTTTCACGCGATTGCCGATGATTTCTTCGCCGTGCTTCAACTGCCCAACGCGCTTCAACTCAATGCGCACCGAAGCATAAAATTTTAGCGCCATCCCCCCGGGGGTGGTTTCGGGATTGCCCCACATCACGCCGATTTTCATCCGCGTTTGATTGATAAAAATCACAATCGTGTTGGTTTTAGCCGCCACCGCCGAAAACTTGCGCAACGCCGACGACATCAGCCGCGCCTGCAAACCGATCTGTTGATCACCCACTTCGCCGTCAATTTCGGCGCGCGGCGTGAGCGCCGCCACCGAATCCACCACGATAATATCCACTTGCCCGGATTTCATCAGCGTTTCCACAATTTGCAATGCTTGCTCGCCAGAATCGGGCTGAGAGATCAAAAGATTTTCCACGTTAACGCCGATGCGCTTGGCATACATCGGATCCAGCGCGTGCTCGGCATCCACAAACGCGGCGGTGCCGCCTTTTTTCTGCGCTTCGGCTAAAATATGCAAAGACAAAGTGGTTTTCCCCGACGACTCCCCGCCATAGATTTCCACAATCCGTCCGCGCGGAATACCACCCACGCCCAGCGCCATATCCAGTGAAATGCAACCGGTGGGAATCACATCCACATCCACCGCCTTGACATCTTTTAGCGTCATGATCGCCCCTTCGCCGAATTTTTCGCGAATTTCATCCAGCGCGGCCTGCAGCCCTTTGTTTTCTTTTTCCTTGCCGGCTTTCACCTTCTCCCCCTCGGAAATTTTTTGCTTCTTCATACGATTGTAAGATTAAATGATTAAATAATTAAATGATTATATGATTATATCTTTTCTCCCCTCATCCCGCCATCTTGACAAAATCAAATAAATATGCTAAAAATAGGGTATGATAGAAACGTTCTTAATGTGGGCAGTCGTTTTTCTGCTTGCAGAGGTAGTGAGAGTGTGGACTATGATGACAGAGCCGGAGAAAAAAGCAAAAAGATTGCTATTGTGGTTGGGATTAGTAGCGCTCGGCGTTTTGGTTTTAGACCCCGCGTTGGACGGAGTGGGAGACTGTTTCGCCATGGCGATCGCAGTAGTCGTAACAACTCGTTTAGTTCATTACGCTTTCAAGAGAAAATTTGGTTATGAAGTTCCTTTTTCAATGTATTAACCAAATTTTTCTCTCTTTTTTTATACAAACGCGGATGATTTCTTTTGGCCGATTAAAGTTGATAATTTCTTGCGCGATTCTTTGCGCGATTATTGCGCGATTACACAAAGTTTATTATAATGGCAGTATCATAGGCAAATGAAATTTCCATGTTTAATCCTTCATACAAACTAACCGATAAGATGGTGCGCATGCTCACCGAGATCGCCGAAAGCCGCGCGATTATCGCGCGGGCTAAAATTTTGCCCGCCCAAGAGTTGCATTTACGGCGGCAAGCGTTAATCCGCATGACGCACGCATCCACCGCCATTGAAGGCAATATGCTCAACCTCGATCAAGTGGAAGCACTGTATCGGCGCAAAAAAATTGACGCGCCGGCAAGAGATATTTATGAAGCGCGAAATTATTTAAATGCGTTGCGATATATAACGCAAGTTGTTGAAGAAAAGCGCGGCATTGGCGAAAAAACAATCCTCAAAATTCATCGCTTGGCCACCGCCAAAACATTGCCCGAAGAACAATCCGGCCATTATCGCAAGGGGATGGTTTATGTGGTCAGAAGGCGGCTTGGGTTTTCCGATGAGATCATTTATACTGCCGCCGCACCCGAAAAAGTGCCTCAATTAACAACTGATTTGATAGATTGGATGAAAGCCCCTCAAACACAGGAAATCAATCCGGTAATTGTTGCCGGAATCGTCCATCAAGAAATTGCCGCAATCCATCCGTTTGCCGACGGCAACGGGCGCACCGCCCGCGCCGCCGCCACATTGGTTTTATACCAGCGCGGTTATGATTTTCGCAAATTGTTCGCTTTGGAAGATTATTACAATAACGATCGCGCTGAATATTATAAAGCGATTAACATCGGAAAAAATTATGAAAATCGGCGCGCGGATTTCACTCCCTGGCTTGAATATTTTATCAAGGGATTTAAAAAAGAAATTGACAACACCAAAGCTCAAATAACGCTTTTGGCCCATCGCAAAATTGATAAAAAAATAGCATCTCAAATTTATTTAACACCCGAACAATTGAAGATCATTGATTTCATGGAACAAATGGGGAAAATTACCGCAAAAGATATAATGGATATTCTCAGCGTTCCAAAAAGAACCGCTCAGTTGCATCTGCAAAAACTGAAAAATCTGAAAATGATCGCCCAAACCAGCAAAGGCCCGGCCTCGGCTTATATTTTAAAATAGGCCTGCTTGAATTTTGTATTTTTCCACTTACTATTTACTATTTTCTATCTACTAAAGTTTAATCCACAGGATTAAACTTTCTGCCAGCCGTCATCACCTCCCTCCTGCGCGCCATCATCGTTGCCGGCCGGCAGCCCGCCACCGATGTCCAAAGGCGAAATCAGAATATCGCGCGGCTTAGCGCCTTCTCCCTGTCCCACCACGCCGCGTTCTTCCAGCAGGTCAATCAGCCGCGCCGCGCGGGCATAACCCACGCGCAATCGCCGCTGCAAAAAGGATGCCGACGCTTTGCGCGCCTGCACCACCACATTTTTTGCCTGTTCATAGAGAGGATCGTCGCCAAAGCCCTCGCCGGCGCTTTCCGGCACGCCAAACATACTGCCGTTGCCGTTATATTCCCGCCCGGGTTCGCCCATCATCAAACTTTCCAGAACGCCGTCCTCAATCCGAAACTCGGGCTGGGGATTGTTTTCTTTTATCCACTCCAACACCCGCTTGCTTTCCTTTTCGGAAATATAGGGTCCTTGAATTCTTTTGGGTTTGGGATATTGCGCCGACATAAACAACAGATCTCCGGCGCCCAGCAATTTTTCCGCGCCGGCCATGTCCAAAATGGTGCGCGAATCAATTTGCGACGCCACTTGAAACGCCACCCGGCAAGTGATATTGGCCTTGATAAGACCGGTAATCACTTCCACGCTCGGGCGCTGCGTCGCCACAATCAAGTGCATTCCCACCGCGCGCGCCATTTGCGCCAAACGCACGATCCCGGCTTCAATTTCTTTGCCTTTGGTCGCCATCAAATCCGCCATCTCGTCAATGACAAAAATAATATATGGCAATGGTTCGTCGCCATCCTTGGCGCATTTTTCGTTATAGCTGATGATATTGCGCGATTCTTTTTCTCCCAAAATATCAAAACGGCGGTCCATTTCCGCGATCGCCCACTTGAGCGCGGCAATGGTCTTGTTAACATCGAAAATCACCGGCGTGAGCAAGTGCGGCAACTTGTTATAACCGCGCATTTCCACCCGCTTGGGATCCACCAAAATCAAGCGCAAAGTTTCGGGCGGATTGCGATACAGCAAAGATGTGAGCACGCTGTTTAAAAAGATGGTTTTCCCCGTGCCGGTGGCTCCCGCCACTAAAAGATGGGGCATTTGCGCGATATCCGAATAGATCGGACTGCCCAAAATGTCTTTCCCCAGCGCGATCAGCAAATTCGCCGGTGAATCGGCAAATTGCCCCGTCCCCAAAAGTTCGCGCAATCCCACGCCGGCGCGGCTTTTATTGGGCACCTCCACCCCCACCAGCGATTTGCCGGGAATGGGAGCTTCTATGCGAATGGAAGAGCTTGCCAGCGACAGCGACAAATCATTTGATAACGCCGTGATTTTGGAAAGCTTGATGCCCTCGGCGGGTTTAAGCGCGTATTGCGTCACCGACGGCCCCACCACGATTTCGGGCGACATTTCCACCGGAATGCCAAAGTTCTCCAAGGTTTTTTTGATGATTGCCGAATTCTGGTTGGTGTCGCCAGCCAGCGGCGCCGAATCGCGCGAATCCAGCAAGTCCAGCGGCGGAATTTTATACTGCGTTTTTTCCATTAAGGCGCCACGCGCCGCCGCCGTTTTTTTGCTGGCCGCGATTTGAATTTTCTGTTCTTTTAGCGCGTCTCTTTTGCCGTTTGCCGGCAAAAATTTGGGCAAACCTCCCAGCGGAGAAAATTCAACTTTTTTTTGTTTAAAAATTTGCTTTGCCGGCAAGGCATTTTTTTGCGCCGCCGCGGCGGGCTTTTTGCCAACTTTTTCTTTTGAAAACTCAACTTTGAATTTGGAAAAATCCGGCGCGGGACGTCCCAAAAGCCACCAAAAAACCAAAATTCCCGCAAAAGCCATGGCGGCAAAAAAAATTCCCGCCACCCAAAATCCGAACAAATTCAAAATCGGCAACGCCAAATAATAACCGAAATTGCCGCCGCCGCGCGCGGTCATATCAAAGTTTGCCCAGAAGCCGGAAACACCCATCAAAAACAGCGCGCCGCCCAGCAACAATCCCGAAACAAAACGCGCCTGCCGGGAAACCGCGCAAACAATGCCGGCAACGATAAAAACCGCCGGCAAAAAAAACGCCGCGCCGCCGAACGCTGCGCGCAGAGTGCCGGCCAGCCAATTGCCGATCATCCCCGCCAAACCGAAAAACCCCAGCGCCATCACCAGCGCCGCCACCGCCAGCAAAATGCCGGCGGCCCAGCGCCCGGTGCGCCCGGGAAAATGAAAAAAATTGGGAATCTTGAGAGAAATTTTGGTTTTGCCGCCGTTGGCGCGGCGGCGGGATTTTTTTTTCATACGCAGAATTATGAAAAAGCGCGACAGAAACACATTGTGTTTTTGTCTTTTATTGTTCCGGCGACTTAGCCTCCTCTTGTTTTTTTGGTGTTTCCGAGTTTTTGGTATCGCACACAATCGAACCGCCGCCAAAGCCGGTGCCGGCGGGAATCAATTTGCCGATAATCACGTTCTCTTTTAAACCGTCAAGCCGATCTTCCAACCGTTCCAATCCCGCCTTAATCAATACGCGCGAAGTTTCTTGGAAGGATGCCGAAGACAAGAATGATCCGGTGGTCAACGCCACCTTGGAAACCCCCAGCAAAACCGGCACATATTGCGCCGGCGCCAGCTTCTCGGCAATCAAGCGCTTGTTTTCTTCCAAAACTTGCTTTAACTCCACCACTTCCTTGGAAGTGAACAAGCTGTCGCCCGGATCTTCGATTTTCACGCGCGAAAACATCTGGCGAATAATCACCGCCACGTGCTTGTCGTGAATGGTCGCTCCTTGCGAACTGTAAATATGCTGCACTTCTTTGAGGATATAGCGTTGCACCGCGTCGCGACCGACCAACTTATAGAGTTCCTTGAGATCCAAACTTCCCTCCCACAATGGCTGCCCTTTGGCAATTTCGTCGCCGGCTTTCACCAAAACATTCACATTTCCGGGCACCGAAAACTCCACCGTTTGATATCCTTTTTCTTGCAAAGGTTTGGCGGCGGCATCATCTTCTTTTTTCCGCTTCTTGGTTTCTTTTTTATCTTCTTTGGGAACGCTTTTTGCTTTTATCTTCAAGCGGATGATTTTATTTTGGCCTTTTTCGGCGGCAACTTCAAGCACCGTGCCGTCGGCCGGACAAATTTCGGCCTTGCCGCCGGGTATTCGCGCCTCAAAAATTTCTTCCACCCGCGGCAACCCCGAAGTGATATCGGCGCTTGACGCCACCCCGCCGGTGTGAAAAGTTCTCATCGTTAATTGCGTCCCCGGCTCGCCGATTGATTGCGCCGCGATAATCCCCACCGCTTCTCCCAAGCGCACCATTTGATTGTTGCCCAAATCCCAGCCATAACATTGGCGGCAAAATCCTTTTTCCGCCTTGCAAGACAAGGGCGTTCTGATTTTGATTTTTTTAATCTCGGCGGCAATCAATTTTCGCCCCGCCTCCCAGCCGATCGCCTCGCCTTCTTTGATAATCGTTTCCTTTCCGGATTTAATCGTCTCCATTGAAACATGGCCGACGATTTTATACAAAAAGTTTTGCCCGATTGCTTCGGATTCGTCAAAGAATACTTCAAAACCCTCATTGTCGCCGCAATCATCGCAGGAAATAATCGCTTCGTGCGCCACATCAACCAGCCGGCGCGTCAAATATCCCGCCGTGGAAGTGCGCAACGCCGTGTCCACCGTGCCTTTTCGCGCGCCATGGGTGGAATTGAAATATTCCAGCACATCCAACCCTTCTTTGTAGGAATTTTTCACCGGCAATTCAATAATGCCTCCAGAAGGATCCACCACCAATCCCTTCATTCCCGCCATTTGCGCCGGCTGCGACCACGAGCCGCGCGCGCCGGCATCAATCATTTGATAAACCGGATTATCCTCCGACAAAGTTTTGGGCACCAGACTCTCAATCACCGTCTTGGTTTTTGACCAAATCTCAATGATTTTGTTTCTTTTTTCATCTTTTGACAAAAGCCCGCGCCGGTAATAATCTTCGGTTTTTTCCACTTCTTTTTCCGCGTCCTTGATAATTTCCTTTTTTTCCGGCGGCACCTGCAAATCATCCATTCCCCATGAAATTCCCGATAAAGTGGAATATTCAAAACCAAGCTCCTTGATGCGATCCAAAGATTTTTCCACGGTCTTGGTGTCATATTTGCGGATCACTCCCTCGGCGATACTTTCCAAATCTTTAACTTTCACCTTTTGGTTGATAAACGCAAAATCATCGGGCAAAGTGCGATTGAAAATTATTCTGCCGACCGTGGTTTCAATAATCCCGGGCGCCGACGGCTTGACATCGCGCACTTTGATCTTGGCGCGCAAATCAATGTCGCCAAACTCATAAACCATAATCGCTTCATCGGGATTGGCAAACGATTTGCCTTCGCCTTTGGCGCCGTCAATCGCCACGGTGAGCCAATAGCAGCCCAGCACCATATCTTGGTAAACCGTCACCACCGGCGTGCCCGTGGCGGGTTTGAGCAAATTCAAGCTGGAAAGCATTCTTTCCCGCGCTTCTTTTTGCGCCATTTCCGAGAGCGGCAAATGCACCGCCACTTGATCGCCGTCAAAATCGGCGTTAAACGCCTTGCAGACCATCGGATGAATTTGCAGCGCTTCGCCTTCAATCAACACCGGATTAAAGCCTTGCACGCTCAAACGATGCAAGGTGGGAGCGCGATTGATCAACACCAATTTGTCTTTCACCACTTCTTCCAAGATCGCCCAAATTTCATCGGTTTCGGCCTCAATCAATCTGGACGCGCCCCGCACGTTAAACGCCATTTCTTTTTCCAAAACGCGATGAATCACAAATGGCTTAAACAATTCCAGCGCCATTTTCTTGGGAATGCCAACTTGATTCAAATGCAAATGAGGTCCGACCACAATCACCGAACGGCCCGAATAGTCCACTCGTTTGCCCAAAAGATTTTGGCGGAATCGCCCTTGTTTGCCTTTGAGCATATCCGCCAAAGATTTGAGCAGCCGCCGGCCGCCGGTGGTGGCTTGAGTGGTGGTGCCCTTCCTCATCCCGTTATCAATCAACGAATCCACCGCTTCCTGCAACATCCTCTTTTCATTGCGCACGATCACTTCCGGCGCGGAAATTTCCTGCAAATATTTCAAGCGGTTATTGCGATTAATCACGCGGCGGTATAAATCATTCAAATCCGAGCTGGCATAGCGGCCGCCGTCAAGCTGGACGATCGGGCGCAAATCGGCGGGCAAAACCGGCAACGCGGTAATCAACATCCACTCCGGGCGAATGCCGGCGCGATGCATTCCTTGCAACATCTTCAATCTCACGTAAATTTTTCTTTTCTCCTCGGGAGACGATGCCGGCAATTGCGCTTTCAAATTTTCAATGGTTTTTGCCAAATCAATTTTCTCGCACAGCTTGCGCACGGTTTCCGCGCCGGTGCCGGCCGAAAAACATTGCCCGTATTTTAGCGACAAATTGCGGTATTCGGCCTCGCTTATCACGCGCATCACCTCAATGGACGCGAGTTCGGCCTTGGCGCGGTCGCGCGCGTCGCGCAATTCATCCAACATCGCTTGCGCCGCCTTCTGTCCAGATTTGGTCTCTTTTTTCCCTTCGGATTGCTGCGCGTCAAAAAGCCGCTTTTGAGTCTTGGTTTTTTCGTTGAATTCCGCTTCAATTTCGGCGGCGATCTTTTCTTTTTCAACATCATCCACTGAAACAATGATATATGACGCGAAATAGATGACTTTTTCCAGCGCCAGCATCGGCAAATTCAACACTTGCCCGATGCGCGACGGCACCCCGCGCAAAAACCAAATATGCGACACCGGACACGCCAATTTAATGTGCCCCATCCGTTCCCGCCGCACGCTACTTTTGGTCACTTCCACGCCGCAACGATCGCAAACAATGCCCTTGTAGCGCACCCGTTTGTATTTGCCGCAATAACATTCATAGTCGCGCTCGGGACCGAAAATTTTCTCGCAAAACAAGCCATCCTTTTCCGGACGCTGCGTGCGATAATTGATGGTTTCAGGATTGGTGATTTCCCCGTGAGACCAAGAGATTACCTCCTCGGGCGATGCCAGCTTGATGCGGATGGATTCCAAATCTTCTACGCGCATAATAATTAAATTCCAATCACCAAGCATCAAATCACAAATAAATCCAAATATCAAAATTTCAAAATTAAATATTGATTTTTAGATATTGAATATTATTTGGAGCTTGTAATTTGGTTCTTGGAGCTTACTAAATTTTTATTGTGATTCGTTTTTTTCTTTTACTTCCACGCTCAATCCCAGTGATTTTAATTCGCTCACCAGCAAATTAAACGCTGCCGGAATGTTGGGATGGCGGATGTCTTCGCCGCGCAAAATGGTTTCATAGGTCGCCGCGCGGCCGGCGATATCATCGGATTTGATTGTGAGCATTTCTTGCAAAGTGTAGGCGGCGCCATATCCTTCCAGCGCCCACACTTCCATTTCCCCGAAACGCTGGCCGCCGAATTGCGCCTTGCCTCCCAAAGGTTGCTGCGTAATCAGCGAGTAGGGACCGATGCTGCGCGTGTGGATCTTGTCTTCCACCATATGAATCAATTTCATCATATAGATGCAACCGACGGTAACTCTTCCCGGAAACGGCAATCCCGTCCGGCCGTCAAACAAAATCTGTTTGCCGTCTTCGGCAAGCCCGGCTTTTTTCAATTCTGCTTTGATATCGGCCTCGGTGGCGCCCGACAACGACGGCGTCACTGCGTGATAATCCAATTTGCGCGCGGCATAACCAAAATGCGTTTCCAAAATCTGGCCCAAATTCATCCGCGACGCCACGCTCATGGGGTTGAGCAAAATATCCACCGGCGTGCCATCTTCCAAAAATGGCATTTCCTCGGCGCGCAAAATGCGCGAGATCACGCCCTTGTTGCCGTGCCGTCCGGCGAGCTTGTCGCCGGCGCGCACTTTTCTCAATTGCGCCACTTCAATTTCAATCCGTTTAACCACGCCCGGATCCAGTTTGTGCCCCTGTTCGCGGGAAAATATTTTCACGCCCACCACGCGACCGCGCTTGCCATGCTCCATCACCAGCGAAGTGTCTTTGACATCTTTGGCTTTCTCGCCGAAAATTGACCGCAACAGACGTTCCTCGGCGGTGAGCTCTTGCTCTCCCTTGGGAGAAATTTTACCCACCAAAATATCATTGGGCTTGACTTCCGCGCCCACGCGAATAATCCCCTCTTCGTCCAAATCTTTTAATTTTTCTTCGGAAACATTGGGGATGTCATAAGTGGTGGTTTCCGGACCCAATTTGGTTTCGCGCACATCGCAGGCGAAATTCTCCATATGGATCGTGGTGAATTTGTCATTAGCGACCAGCCGTTCGGAAATCAAAATCGCGTCCTCAAAATTGCCGCCGCGCCAAGAAGCGAACGCCACCAGCACGTTGTGTCCCAACGCCAGATGCCCGTCGGCAATCGCGCCGCCGTCGCAAAGCGCTTGCCCCTTTTTGACTTTCTGCCCGTTTTTGACGATGGTTTTTTGATGAAAGCAAGTGTATTGATTGGTGCGCAAGAAGGTGCGCAGATAATAGGTTTTTTCTCCCAAATCTTTGTCGTCGTATTTGATCGTGATATGCCGTCCATCGGCTTCAACCACCGCGCCAGCGCCTTCCGCCAGCAAAATATGACCTGAATCCTGGGCGATTCTCGCCTCGCTGCCGGTCATCACCAGCGGCGGATCGGGAAGCAACAGCGGCGTCGCTTGCCGCTGCATATTGGATCCCATCAAGGCGCGATTAGCATCATCGTTTTGCAAAAACGGAATCAGCGAGGTTCCCACCGAAAGAATTTGCTGAGGGGAGATGTCAATATAATTAATTTCTTCGCGCGGGCAAATTCCCGGTTCGCCCTTGATGCGCGCTTCCAGTTTTTTGGGAATGATGTTGTTATTCTCGTCCAACGGCGCGATCGCCGTGGCAATATTGTATTTTTCTTCCTCATCGGCGGTCATATAAACCAATTTGTCGCTCACCTTGCCGTTTTTCACTTCAAAATAGGGAGTTTCCAGAAAACCGAAGCCATTGATTTTGGTGTAGGACGACAAATAACCCACCAATCCGACATTGGGACCTTCCGGCGTTTGAATCGGGCAAATCCGGCCATAGTGCGACAGTTGCACGTCGCGCACCTCAAAACCGGCGCGTTCGCGCGTCAACCCTCCGGGACCGGTGGCCGCCAAACGGCGCTTGTGTTCCAGCTCCGAAAGCGGATTTTCATTGTCCATGAATTGCGACAACTGCGAAGACGAGAAAAATTCTTTCACCACCGCCATCACCGGACGCGGGTTAATCAGCTGCAATGGTGATAAATCCGGCGCTTCCAGGGTTGACATTCTGTCTTTAATAATCCGTTCGGTGCGCATAAATCCCAACCGCAAGCGATTCACCAGCAATTCGTTTAGCGTGCGCACGCGGCGGTTGCCCAAGTGATCAATTTCATCGGGTTTGGCATTGGGATCGTTATTAAGCCGGATGATTTCTTTGATCACCGCCACGATGTCCTCCACGGTCATCACTCTGTCTTTTACCTCCACCACATTGCTCTTTCGCCCCGCGGGCTTCAATTGCGGCAATCGCTGCCACATTTTCCACCGCCCCACTTTGGAAAAGTCATAGCGTTCAAAATTGAAAAACATATTCCAAATCAGCTCCTTGGCGGTGTCGGCAGTGGTCAAATCCCCGGGACGCAAACGTTGATAGACCTCAATTAATGCCTCGGCCTGATTATGAGTCGGATCTTTTTTAATGGTTTCTTCAATAAAATCAATGTCGCCGTTGTTGACATCGGCGAACAACTCCTTGATGGCGTTGTCATTGTCAATGCCAAACGCCCGCAACAAGGTGGTCGCCGGCACGCGGCGCTTGCGGTCGATTTTCACGCCGATAAAACCGGTGTGCGCCGTTTCAAATTCCAGCCACGAACCGCGGTTGGGAATAATCTTGGTGCCGAACAACAGCTTGCCGCCGATATTTTGCGCCGAAAAGAAAACCCCCGCCGAACGGATCAACTGCGAGATGCAGACCCGCTCCACGCCGTTGATAACAAACGTTCCCCGCTCGGTCATCAACGGAAAATCGCACAAAAACACCTCTTGGGTTTTGGTGTCTTTGGTTTTGAGATTCACCAGGCGGGTTTTTATGCGAATTGACGCCTCATAAGAGTCGTTATTGAGCCGCGCGTCAAGATCGTTTTTGTATTTGGGCTTTTCCAGCTTGTAGTCGTCAATCCAAAGCTCCGTTTCCTTGCCGGTGTAGTCGCGAATGGGAGAAATTTCGGTGAGCAACTCTCGCAGATCGTTGCCCCAAAAGATATCCCAGCTTTCTTTTTGCAGCGCCAGCAGATAGGGCAAGGGCAAAGAAGTTTGCGTCTTGCCGAAATTTTTTGTTTTTAACGCGCCCATATTATTAAATTAAAAATTTAAAAATCAAAATGAAAAATTAAGGAAAAATTTTAAACTTTGATCTTTCAATTTTTAACTTGTAACGTTTACGCGACAAAAAAGCAAAAATACCCTGCTTGTTTTTCGGGGTATGGCTTTTGCTCAAAATTATAAATTATCGGCAATCAAGGCAAAAAAATAAATTAGCTCTCCCACAAGTATTGACACTAGCAAACATATCCAAATCTGTCAAATTCAAGTATTGCGTCGTTATAATAATGCTTATCTCTTATCAATGACCGCTTGCCATTTATCGCTTATTGATTCTCGGCGGACTCTTCAATTTCTTCTTTGACATTATTATCTTCCGCCTCTTTAAGCTCTTCTTCTACCGAGCTTTCTTCAACAAGCCCTTCTTCTGCCGGCTCCCCGGCGGTTTCTTCCGATAATTGGCCGTCATCGAAAATTTGCGAATCTTGGCTTTCGGCCATATCCTCCGTTGTGGTGGCGTTGGACGGCGTAACAATATCAACGATTCGACCATCGGCAACCGCGCCGGCATCACCGGCAGGTTTCTTGTCGTTGTTGTCCTCTTTGCCGGGCAAATTTTCCGGTTCCGGTTCAGGCAAAATACTTTGCGCCAACTCCGCCGGCGCGGGCTTCACCACCGGGTCATAGCCGGGCAAAATCGCGTTTTTGGCGTCCAAGACCAAGCCGATCAAGCCGGTATATGCCGTAGTTCTGGCAATTTGAGTCGGTCCTTTTTCTTTCTCGGCGTTTTGGGCTTGTTGCAAATAGTCCCGCTCGTTTTGCGCGATTTGCGCCAGCTGTTTTTGCACATAGAGGCCGAGATCTTCGCCGGCAAGCGAATATTTATCTATTTTCATTGACGCGCGGCGTTTGGCGGTTTGCCAAACATTGTTTTGAATTTCCAAGGTTTGGAACGAATAATCCACATAGTAACTACTGTCGTCCTCGCCCACATTTTCAATTTTCATTTGAAAATCAAAATTGCCCAAATCCGCCGCCAGCAAGGCGCCGTTATCAATGCCAGTTTGGGTAACAATCTCTTTTCCCAAAACCGCCTCGCGCGCTTCGGGGCTGGCGGCAAAGATCGCCGCGCCGCCAAACAGCGCCAAAACCAAACCGAGAACAAACCCGTTGTGGTATTTGATAAAATCCAAAATTTTGCTTTGTGTTGATTTTTGGCTTGACAGCATAAGTTTATTTGTTATTATAAAAATACAATCACCACAAAAAGGCTCTCTTAGGGGCAATCCCTACGAGGCCCTTTTTTTATGTTTATATTCCAAATTATTTTTTAAATCACTGATAAATTCAAGATATTTTACATCTGGCCGGTTAATTCTTTTAAGCAAAGCGGAATAACTGAATTTATTCGGAATCAAAAATTTTTTAAGCTTGCTCCTATCTCTTAAAAATTCGCCCAAACAAAGAAAATCTCCGTCGCCGCTTGCGATAATCGCCTTATCATAATTCTGGTATTCTATCGCCGCAGAATGTAAAACCAGCTCCGCGTCGCAATTTCCTTTCGTGCTTCCATCTTTATAAACCAATGTTGGTTTAAAAATACAAACATAACCGAATTCCTGTAAAATTTTATACAAATCCCTGTTTTTATCAACATAACCAATAAACAAATAAGCCCTTGAAACATTGAATTTTTCGCTAAGATAAACGCGAAAGCGCCGAAAATCCAATTTCCAGCCCAAATTTCTTATCGACAGATTCAGATTCTGGCTGTCAATAAACGCATAGTTGTTTTGCGCCGTTTTCATATCTCAATGATAGCAAAAATTCGTTTTTGGCGAAAGTGTTTGCAATTCGGCGTTGATTGCTTCAATCAATCGGGATTGGCGCCGGCGCGGCAGAAATCTTGTTTCAAGCGCTTGCAATGTTTGCCATGATCGGGCGCGGGCGGCAAATGTTCCGTATTAATCAATTAAAAATGTAAAAATCAAAATGGAAAATGACAAATATAAAATGACAAAATTATTTTCTGCCCTTCATTTTAAGAATACTTGAGGCAAGGATATTCGCGATTTGAATCAGTTCATCCAAAAGCCATTCTAATTCCCGGGCATCGCCCTTTTCCGTATCCCGCAATAGCGTCAACCAAACCTTTGATTCACTGGCCGATTTCAGGGAATAGGTGAAAAAGTTGACGAAATCTTTCTTGCTGCTTGCCGAATTTGCTTCAATATAATTCGCCAAAATGCTTGTTCCGCTCCGCAATAACTGTTTGCCCATCACATTGCAAA
>CAYOLX010000012.1:0-13710 GCA_964404915.1 uncultured Candidatus Saccharibacteria bacterium
CAAACAGCAAGAATATAAAGACCGCAAAGAATACAAAGTCAAAAAGGAAACCCTGTCCTAGGTATTTACAAGGTCGTTCCTCGCTGTAATCGGCGAGGTGCGACCTTGCTAAAACTTGCTTTTGTATTCATTTAAGGTCAGTCCTTGATTGCTTGTCTCGAGTATGCCGAGGGATAATCGTCGAGGTTTCACCTCGCCCAAACTTGTATTCGGCTTCCCCGGCCACTCGCCGGGGCTTGTTTTTGTCCGCTGCCCTTGACAAAATAACAAAAAGGTGTATAATCAAAACATTGAAAATTTTAGATTTTAGTTTTAGTTAGGGGTGATTGGAAATGAGCGAAGCAGTAGAGACTAGAACGCTTCCTTCTGCAAGGGAGCCGGCTGAGACGGACGAGTATACAGAAAAGGTGGAGATTGGAGACGATGTTCAGATGATCGTTATCCAAATCAATACCGACAAGGACAAGGAGTTCCTTGTCCCCGATCTCGTCAAGGACAGAATGGAGCGACCGAATAGGCCGCCTGCCCAGCAGTTTTTGGGGGAGGTGGCGATGCAAAAAGTGAGCAGATGTTCACCTCTGCCTCTGGCAGACGAGCTTCTTCAACAGGGATTCTCTTTTACGGGGAATTCATTCCGAGTCAAGGATGGTGGTAAGCTTTCCTGGACGCTGGAGTTTTCCCGCCATAGGAGGATTCCTCCTCTCAGAGAATTCCTTGAGGTCAAGGATGAGGTGATGAGGCAAGCCAAGAGAATTCTCTACAACAAGGGATTTATACTGACGATCTACGACAACCCGTTCATTGTGGACGGGAAAGAAACCGAAGGGCAGAGAACCGTTCTTGTGGCTTGCGGAGCATTTAGGTGGAGCGAGCCGAATAAGGAACTTCATGCCGAGAATGGCGCGATTGTGCTGACTCGGCGATAGTATAGAGGCATGCTCCACCTCTATTTTTTATTACTTCAAGGGGATGATATAATAAATAAAATTTTTATGATCAATAACCAGCCACAAATAAAATCGGTAGAGCTTGATGATAAGTGTTTAAAATTATTGCCCGAAAATGTGAGGGGAGTTTTAACTTTGCTGGAGCAAATTAAAGGGATTGCGATCAAGGGCGGAATCGCAAAATTGTGCTTGATGGCGGCAATGCGCGTTTATGGCGGGTTTAAAAACGAAAAACGATGGAAGATAGAAGAAAAGATAAATGATATTGACTTGGTTTTTGTTTTTTTATCAAATAAAAATGATTTAAAGGAATCGATTATTAACAAATACAGAGAAACAGAGAAGACTTTTTTAAAAAATGAATTGTGTCTGCATCCGAAAGATATTGATATCGTGGAGGCGGAAAATTCAAAAAGCGCGATAGAAAATATTTTGGGCTCCAACGATTTAACCATCAATGAAGCCGCGCTGGTTTTTTCAAAGGGGCATTGGAAAATTTTTTATAGTCCTTTTGCGTTGAGGCATTTGGCGCAAGGCATAGGTGCATTTGCTAATCCAAAGACCACGAATTTGTATTATAACGCGGGGAGGGTTTTTCCATCGCCGCTGGGGTTTATCCGGCTTTTGAAATTTTTGGTGGCGGGGAAGGTGAATAAAATTTATTTGCCGAGATGGTGGATAACTCTTTATTTGCAAAATTATCAAAAGAAGGTGGCCTCGGGGGAAATGCCGGCCAACGCGCCGCTGGGATTTTATTCGTTGGTGCTGTTGAAAAACTATTTTGGCGGCGATCTTTTGGCGCAAAAACGAGCGATGATCGCGCTCTATGATTTGGGATTTACCGATATGGTGGATCCGGAGTTGTATATTCGCCAGCAGGAACGGATATTTGCCAACGCGGGGACTGATTTTTCGCTTACCGATTTTTCCATTGATCAAGTGGTTGACCGCTATCTGGAAAGCAAAAAGAAAAAAGAAGAAAGCCAAAAATCTCGCCAAGCGGCGCGGACGCAATGCGAGCATCGATTTGAAACGATAAACTGCGATTTATGCGGCAAAAATCAATGCGCGATTATCGCTTGCGGCAAATGCGGGAAGAATAAAAACGGCGGGGTTTTGCCGTGCGTGTCGCGGATGCGGCAGGGGGTGATTGACTCGGCCGGATTTTATGAAATCAAATAACCACTATTAATTTCCCGCAAATTTTGCGGTCGCAAAAAATGCGGGAAAATTAGTCGCGCCAATTGGCGCGGTTTTTGGTTAAATGGGGCGGGCGGGGTATAATGAGAAATGAAGCGAGGGTTAAAGATAAGAAAAATTCTTATCTTTGGATGGCGGAATGCAGATTGAATTCGGTTGGATGTTTATAATCTAACCGAAAGTTAGCTTTAAGCTAACGTTGGGTCAGTTTTTGTGTTTTTGACTGATCAAAAGCGGTAATAGGAAATGGAAGTAAAAGAGTCTCTTACTTTGGTTTGACAGGTTGGCGTGTATTTTGTAAGTTAAAGATAAGAATAATTCTTATCTTTAACTCACATATTGCAAAATGATTGAAGATTACGCAAAAAAATCAATCGCTAAAATTTTGCGCAGTCCGCAAACAGTCTTCACCTTCAAAGACATTTTTTTGATTTGGGGCAGTGAAAACAAAAATGCGGCAATGTCGGCGGTGAATTATTATGTTAAAACCGGTCAGCTTTATCATATTCGCCGCGGGATTTATTCCAAAGACAAAAATTACGATCGTCTGGAATTGGCGACCAGGATTTATACTCCGGCCTATATCAGCTTTGAAACCGTGCTGGGCGCGGCCGGCATTACATTTCAATATTACGATTGTGTGTTCGTTGCCGCCTATCAGTCAAAAGAAATTGTTTGCGGCAGGCAAAAATATTGTTTCAGAAAAATCAAAAAAGAAATTTTGCTCAATAGTCTTGGTGTGGAAAACAAAGGCAATTATAGTATAGCCGTTCCCGAGCGCGCGCTTTTAGACACGCTTTATTTGCACAAAAAATATTATTTTGACAATTTATCACCCATTGACTGGGAAAAAGCGAGAAAAATTTTGCCGATTTATAGGGGCAATCGGCGGATGGAAAAAGTCTTCAAGAAAATGGAAAAAAATAATGCTTGATCAGGCGATTCATAAAAAAAATTTAGTTGATATTCTAAAAGATATTTATGCCGATCAAGCAATCGCGCCGTTTTTGGGTTTTAAAGGCGGCACAGCTGCTTATTTGTTTTATGGGCTCAATCGTTTTTCCGTTGATTTAGATTTTAACTTGCTTGACTCGCAAAAAGAAGAAATTGTTTTTGAACAAATAAAGAATATTGTTTCATTCTATGGACAGATAAAAGAAGTCCGCAAAAAGCATTACACTTTATTCTTTTTGCTCTCTTATCAAGCAGGGTTACAGAATATAAAAATTGAGATTAGCCGCCGCACATCGATTGCACGCTACGAGAATTTGCTTTATTTGGGTATTCCGATGAAAGTTATGGTTAAAGAGGATATGGCGGCGCATAAATTGCTGGCGATGCTTGATCGGCTGGACAGATGCAATCGGGATATTTACGATGTTTGGTTTTTCTTGAAAAATAACTGGTTGATAAACAAACAAATTATTGAGCAAATAAGCGGTAAAAAATTTGAATTATTTATAGAAGAGTGCGTCGCGGCGCTGGAAAAAACCGCTGACAGTGATATTCTTTCCGGAATGGGGGAATTATTAAACAATAAGCAAAAAGATTGGGTGAGGGCCAATTTGCGCAAAGACGCTATTTTCCAACTCAAGCTTTTAATTTCATGAAAATTTGCGGATTGCAAAAAACAACATTGATTGATTATCCGGGGCATGTGGCGTGCACTGTTTTTACGGCGGGATGCAATTTTCGTTGTCCGTGGTGCTATTCCAAGGAACTGGTTTTACCGGAGTTAATCGTCCAACAGCCGCAAATTCCGGAGGAGGAAATTTTGGAATTTTTGAGAACCAAACAGGGGTTGTTGGAGGGGGCGGTCATCTGCGGCGGCGAGCCAACATTGCATCCGGATTTGTCCGAGTTTTGTCAAAAAATAAAAGATTTGGGTTTTTTGGTGAAACTGGATACCAATGGCTCCAATCCCAAAATGCTAAAAGAGTTGATTGATAGGAAATTAATTGACTATGTTGCCATGGATATTAAGCTTCCCAAAGAAAGATACGCCATGCTCTTTGCCGATATTGACAGGGGTTCAACCCCTGTCAATTTGACAGGGGTTGAACCCCTGTCAATGAGCGCGGATGATATTGAGACAAGCATCAAGATTTTGAAGAACAGCGCCGTTGATTTTGAATTTCGCACCACTTGCGCGCCCACAATTCACACTCCGGATGATTTTGAAATTATGGCAAAATGGATCGGCCAAGACGTTCTCGGTCGGCCGCCTAAATACTTTTTGCAGAATTTCAAACCTGGGCGAAACATTGATCCCAGATTTGAAAATCTAAAACCCTTTGACAACGAATTTTTCACTGCCGCCCTTGCCAAAATCAAACCCTATGTGCCTTCCGTCCGCCTCCGCGATTTGTAAGCAATAATCAATAATTAGCGAACATTCCGACATTCTGCAGAATGTCGGAATGTTCATCAGGTTTTATAATTTCGTGTTAAATGATTTATTGATTAAATGTTTATATGATTCCCCAATATGATTTGGAGAAAATTAAATTTGGAGTAGGCAAAAAAACTTGGGAGCGGGCGATGGGGCTTTATGAGGCCGGCAAAGTGAGCGAGGTGGAAGAATCTTATATTGGTTTTACCGCGCGGGTTTTGGGCACCCAACCCTATGACGTGGCGGTTTCCCAGACGCATTATGACCGCGGCCATTGCAATTGTTTTGTGGGGCAGCAAGATATTCTTTGCAAGCATATGGTGGCGCTGGCGATTTGGGCGGTCCTGCGCGGCGCGCCGTTGTCTGATGACGACAAAAAACAAAAAAACGAGGTGTCATTTTGCGGCAAAACCGGCGAGTTGGATGATAAGGATTTGGCGCAAGTTAAAGAAAAAATTCGCGAGGCGCAAAAATACATCAAAGCCTGGCGCGGACCGTCAAAAAAATGGTTTGCCTATCAAGGTTCTTTGTCCGAAGGAAGCAATCGCTTGTCGGCTGTTATCAGCGAATTGCCGGCCAGTCCGCAAACTGCCAAACTGATTATTGATTTGCTGTTGCGGCTGGACAAAAAATTATGCACCGGCGGGGTGGACGATTCCGACGGCACCGTGGGCGGATTTATCCAAGATTGCGTGGCATTGCTTTTAGAGTTTGTCAAAGCCGACAAGGACTGTGCCAAAGCGTTCAAAAAATTGGCGGAGGTTAAAACCTGTTTTGGCTGGGAAGAACCCCTGGCGCGCTATTACAACGAGGAATATTGCAATAAATAATTATGCCTTATCCGCAGGTGTTTTTATGTGCTTGTTTGGCGATGATGGCCGGGGTGGGGGTGTCGTCAATAGTTTCAATTTCATCTTTTTTGTTTTGGGTTTTTACGGCGAGTGCCGTTTTTTTGTTTTTGGCGGGCGTTGCCGCGCGCCGGCATAAAGTCGTGGCGGCGGCGATTTTTTTGGCGGGATTTGTTTTTGGTTTTTGGCGGTTTGACGTGGCGTGGCAAAAAACGATTGATAATGATTTGGTCGGATTGATTGGCCAAGAGGCAGCAATTGCCGGAGTTATCGCCGCTGATCCGGTGTTGGGCGAGTCAAGCCAGCAAATTATTTTGTGCCCGGAAGGGACGCGCGGCAAAATTTTGGTGTTGGCGCGCCGTTATCCGGAATACGCTTATGGCGATAAAATAAAATTCACCGCCAAATTGGAAGAGCCGCAGCCTTTTTCCGGCTTTGACTATAAAAACTATCTGGCAAAAGACGGGATTTACACGATGGCGCGATGGCCGGAGATTGAGTTGATTTCGGAAAATAACGGCAATCCGATTTACGCGGGGTTGTTGTGGGTAAAACATCAGCTCAAGCGGGGGGTGAGCGAAAGCTTGCCCGCGCCGCAAAATTCGCTGTTGATCGCGATTCTTTTGGGAGATCAAAGCGGATTGGGCGCGGCGATGAAAGAAAAGTTGAATGTTTCCGGCCTGCGTCATTTGTCGGCGGTTTCGGGCGCGCATGTCACGATTATGGCCGGGATTATCGCGCCGTTTTTTATTTGGCTGGGATGGTGGCGCCAAAAGGCGCTTTGGGCGGCGATTGTTTTTGTGTGGCTGTTTGTGGCGATGATCGGCTTGCCCGCGTCGGCGGTGCGGGCGGCGGTGATGGGCAGTTTGGCGATTTTCACCAAAATTATCGGCCGCCCCGGCGACACTTTGCGCATTGTGGCAATTGCCGCCGCGGCAATGATTTGGCAAAATCCGCTGATTTTGCGTTTTGATGTGGGGTTTCAATTGTCATTTCTGGCGGTGTTGGGGATGATTTGCTTTGCTCGCCCGATTGAGAAAAAATTGAAATTCATTCCTCAAAATCCGACATTCATTCGCCAAGGTCTGGCGGTGGCGATTGCCGCGCAAATTTTTACTTTGCCGATTTTAATTTATAATTTTGGCTACACTTCTGCTTATGGCTTGTTTGCCAATGTTTTGGTGGAGCCGTTGGTGGCGTTTATCACCATCTATGGATTTGCGTTGGCGGCATTGGCCGCGGCAAATCCGATTATGGGTTGGATAATGTTTTTTCCCGTGTGGCTGGCGTTGTCATATTTATTGGCGGTGAATGATCTTTTCGCCAATTTACCCGGCGCCAAGCTGGAATTTCAAATTAGCTTCTTCTGGCTGGCGCTATCCTACGCGCTTTTGACGATTTTGGCGCGCAAAATCAAAGAACGCGAAAAACTCGTCTTTTTGTCATCATGAGAATGAAGGGGCTTGACAGGAGGTAAGTTTCTATTATAATAGAAATGAGGCGATAAAAGTGGTGCAAAAAAAGAAAATATGAGCAAAAAAGAGCAAATTTGGCGTTATATTCTGCAAAAAGCGATTGTTGACCGCCGTTTTGATTTTACGCAAAAAGAGATTGCCGATGATATGAAAGTGTCGTTGAGCACGGTGTTTAACGCGCTCAAAATTCCCCGCGCGCAAGGGGCGGTCAAGATCGGCGGGCGCGGCTTTTCGCTGGTTGATGCCGAAAAATTATTATATCTTTGGGCGACGCAAAGAAATTTTGAAAAAGAGATTATCTATAAAACCAATATTGCCGCCGGCGCCAAGGAAATTGAAGGCAATATGCCTGCCGGCGCGGTTTTTGGCGCGTGCAGCGCCTACGCGCAAAAATATGGTCAATCTCCGGCGGATTACGATAAGGTCTATGTGTATGCCGACGCCAAAAATCTTGAAGAAATCAAAAAAAGATTTCCCAAACAAAAGGGGAATTATAATTTATTTGTGTTGAAAAGCGATCCGCGACTGGCGGATTTTGGCGCCATCGCGCCCGAATCGCAAATCTTTTGCGATTTGTGGAATCTAAGAGATTGGTATGCCAAAGATTTTTTAAACGTTCTCAAAGAGAAAATATTATGAACGCGCAATATTATCACGAGATAATCACGCAAAAAAGTTTTGCTTTTTTGCAACAACTCAAAAAGAAATATGATTTCATTCTTATCGGCGGTTGGGCGGTGTTTCTGTATTCAAAAAGCCTGAAATCCAAGGATATTGATATTATTGCCGATTATTCAACGCTAGCGAGAATGAAAGAAAATTATGAAGTTTTTAAAAATGAGCGATTGAAAAAATATGAAATAAAAACCGGAGAATTTGATGTTGATATTTACCTTCAACATTATTCAGAGTTGGGCGTTGATATTGCCAAAATCAAAGAAACCGCGATT
This sequence comes from uncultured Candidatus Saccharibacteria bacterium, assembly GCA_964404915.1. Classification (GTDB taxonomy): domain Bacteria; phylum Patescibacteriota; class Minisyncoccia; order Minisyncoccales; family UBA5738; genus UBA5738. Next base: position 7,813 of record CAYOLX010000012.1, read on the forward strand.
ATCAAAGACGGATTTTTGGCGCCCAAATTGGAATTGCTGTTTTTGCTCAAATTGTTCGCGTGGCAGGCGCGGCGCGGCTCGGTCAAAGGGCAAAAAGACGAGTTAGATGTTTTTTCGCTGGCGTTCTTGCCCGAATTTGATTGGGATTATTATCGCCGCGCGGTCAAAAATAATGATTTTCAAAAATATGACAAGATTTTTTTTGAGTTGTTAAAATCCAAACGGGAAGTCAAAGAATTATCAATCAACGCTTCCCAAATGGCAAAACTGAAAAAGAAAATATTGGCGAATTGGGCAAGGTTAAACTTGAGCTAATTTTGCGGCTGTGGATAACTTTGATTGACGCGGGGCGTTGGGGGGGGGTATTATAAAGGAAATTCAAAATTTAAAAATCAATCCGCCCTGCTTGTGCGGGCGGATAAAATTTTGGATTGAAGTTTATATAATCATCAAAAATCAAAATAATAAGATTTTTGAAGAAATTTATGGAAGGAAAAGAACCGGAAAATCTTTCTATGCCGGATAATACGGAGGAGGTTGAAATGACAGAAAGGCCTTCAGCGGAAAATACTGAAGATGTTTTAGCGCCACCGGCGGAGGGAGAGCAAGGCGAGATTAATTTGGAAGCGTTAGGTGATAGAATTGATGAAGAGGTTACAGGAAGGGTTTGAGAGATGAAGGAAGGGGGAGCTTCTCCGGAAAGCATTGCCGTTTTCGGGGGAATGGCCAGTCAATTAAAAGGTGCCCTTGTTGAACTTTATAATAATCATCCAGATTCTATTGTGCTGTCAGGTATTTTAATAATGTACTTGTTTGCTTGGCTGGGTAGGAGTGTTTCGGATTTTGGTTTTATTAGCTATGATCAAGAACTAATGTTTGAAAAAAGTTGCTTTTGCAGGTAAGCTTCTGGGAGCTATTGTTATTGGCTTTGGGCTTGGCGGGTGGGAAGAACGGAAAAAGAGAATGTTAGGGGAATTATTACAACAGGAAAAAGATGATAGTGGGGCGGGGACATTAGGGAAATAACGTCAATCCGGCAGATTGAAAGAATAATAATATTAAATTTTATGATTATGGAAAATAAAAATATTCAAGAAAATTTAAAAGAGGTTTATGCGGTTCTCAAATTCAGCGAGAAGGAGGCGCAGGACGCGCTAAACGATTTGGCGGGGATTCAGCAGGTGGCGGTGGCGGCGGAGTTGGTGAAAACTCTAAGCGAGGACGAGGCGTCCGAGTTAAATGCCGCGGCGCAAAAATCCGACGAGGAGAAAAAGGCGGTGATGGAGAAGATTGCCAAAGCGCGCGCCAATGACGAGAATTTCAAAACCGCGGCGCAGGCGGCGGCCAAGAAGGTGATTGACGAGCATATCGCCTATTTAAAGACCCGGGGCGACGACGCGCAGAAGGCCGAGATCGCCAAGATTTTGGCGGAGATTGAATAGTTTTTAGGGATTTTGCAGAGGCGAATGATTATTCGCCTTTTTGCGTTTAACGCGGGCGAAAACATAGTTTTTTCCCGACAAATCCAGGGATGCGGGCGGGCATTGCGCCCGCCCTTAACTTAAAACAGGGGGCTTTGCCCCGACGTAGTTTATTGTTCTATAGCTATTGCTTTATAGAACGATATTTGTTATTATTGTTCTATATGGAACCAAATATAAAACAATTATTGCGCCAAATCGTGGAAAGTTGGCAAAATGGCGCATTGCCGCAAATTTGCGATCGGGAAACCGATTTGGCCGATTATTTTGATCCCAATTTAAGAAAAATAATCGCGGTAACCGGTTTTCGGCGCGTGGGAAAAACTTTTTCTTTGTTCAACTTCGCCAAAAAATACGGCAAGGAAAATTGCGTTTATTTCAATTGCGAGGATGAAAGATTGCCCAAAGAGACATATGTTTTGACGCAATTGGTGGAAGTTTTGCAAGAGTCGCGCCCGGACAAGCCCTTGGTTTTGTTGATTGATGAAATTCAGGAAATTCCCGATTGGAGCCGCTGGGCGCGCCGGATAAACGAAACCGGCAATTACCGTTTGATTTTGAGCGGATCTTCATCAAAATTATCTTCGGCCGAAATTCCCACGGAATTGCGCGGCCGGACGCTCAATGTGCAAATGTTTCCATTGAGTTGGCGAGAGTATTTGAAATTCAAAAACGAGAATTTTGCCAAGCTGGCCTCCGCGAAAAAGTTTTTTCTTTTGCGCGATTTTTTGTTCTTTGGCGGCTTGCCCGAAATTGTTTTGGCGCAAGAAGGATTGCGGCCGATGCTTTTGGACGATTATTACCAAACATTCGTCCAGCGCGATATTATCGGCCGGGAAAAAATAAGAAACAAAAACGCTTTGCGCGATCTTCTGAAACTGGCGCTAAACAGCCGGTTTTTCACGTATTCCAAATTCACCGATAATCTGAAAAGCATGGGGCATAAAATCGGCAAGGCCACGGTGGTTGATTATTTGCGCGCGGCGCAAAACGCGTATTTCATTTCAATCTTGGAAACAGGATTGTCCAGCGTCAAGAAAAGATCGCAATCCGCCAAAAAAATTTATCCGGTGGACACGTTCTTTTCCCACCGCTATGGCGCGGCGTTTTCACAAAACTTGGGCCATTTGATGGAGCAGGCGGTTTGTTCGCAGCTGTTAAGAAAAAAGGCCAAAAATGGGCTTTGGGAGATATTTTTTTGGAAGGATTACCGAGGGCGCGAAGTTGATTTTATGTTGGCAAAAAACGGCCGCGTGGAAAAACTTTATCAAACTACTTTTGCCGAAAGCTTGGCTGACTTGGCGCCGCGGGAAACCGAGTCGCTGTTTTTGGCCGGTCAAAAATTTCCCGGCGCCGATTTGGCGATCATCACCTGGGATTTGGATAGCCGATCGCAAAAAGATGGCCAAACGATAAAATTCATTCCCTTGTGGAAATTTTTATCCGAGCCGATATAAATAGAGGAAAATCAAACTATCCGATTTGACGATCTGAGCGACGAGACGCAAAAAGTTGAGATTGCCAAGATTTTAGCAACCATATAATTATTTAATCATACGCGGGGCTAATCATATAATCATCAAATCGTCAAAATACGGGGCGGGCATTGCGCCCGCCTTTTGACGACCAAAATTTACAGGGGTTCAACCCCTGTTTTTGAGCTTTGGCATATGAAAGAAATTTCTGGTATGATAAAAAGCGGGAGGAAACAATTTGAAAATAACAAAATTATTAATGGCGGCGGACAAAAAAAATAACAAAGAAAAAAAACAAGTTAAGTGCGAAGCGTGGGTGGCGGGAGTGAATATGGGTTATGGACATCAGCGCACCGCGCACGCGTTGCGCTTGTTGGCGCCCGGCGGGAAAGTAATCAATGCCAACGATTACGACGGGATTCCGGCGCGCGATCGAAAAATTTGGCAGGAAAGCCGTCGTTTCTATGAAGCGATCTCCAAATTCAAGCGCATTCCGCTTGTGGGGCATGGAGCGTTCGCGATTTATGATCGGTTGTTTCAGCAAATCGCGGATTTTTATCCGATGAAAGATTTGTCGCGCCCGCCGTTTTTGACCAATCGCACTTATGGCTTGATTAAAAAAGGATGGGGGAGGCATTTTGTGGCGCGGTTGGAAGAAAATCCGATGCCGCTGATAACAACTTTTTTCATCACGGCGTTTATGGCCGAAGAATTTGATTATTCGCAAGAAATCTATTTGGTGGTTTGCGATGCCGACATCAGCCGCCAGTGGGCGCCTAAAAATCCTCTGGAAACCCGCATCAACTACTGCGCTCCCACGCGGCGAGTGGTTGATCGGTTAAAACTCTATGGCGTGCCCAAAAAAAGAATTTTTTTGACCGGCTATCCTTTGCCCGAGAAAAATATTTTCTCCGATTCGGGCAAGCGCGATGATGATATTATCAAGCTTGATTTGGCGCAACGGCTGGCGAATTTGGACCCTCAAAATGTTTATCTTTCCAAATATTGCGACTTGGTGAACAATTCTTTGTGCGCGGCGGCGGCAAAAACGCGCCGGCCGCTGACGATTATGTTTTCCGCGGGCGGCGCCGGCGCGCAAGGGGAGATCGGCTTGGCGATTTTGCGCCAAATGAAGGATCGCATCATTGCGGGGAAATTAAAACTGATTTTATCGGCGGGCGCTAACGAAAAAGTTAAATACCTTTATGAAAACGGCGCGCGCGCGGCGGGGTTGGATGCCGATAAAGTCACTGGATTGGAAGTGTTGTTTGAGTCAAAAATTGAGAAATATTTTGATCGCTTTAACAAGGTGTTGCGACAAACTGATATTTTGTGGACCAAGCCCAGCGAGTTGTCGTTCTATTCGGCGCTGGGAGTGCCGATTATCGTGGCGCCGCCGATTGGCTCCCAAGAAGATTTCAATAAAAGTTGGCTGTTAAAATCCGGATTTGGATTAGAGCAGGGAAATTTACGCTGTATTGGTCAATGGCTGGACGATTGGCTGGAAAACGGCTATTTGGCCGAAGCGGCGATGGAAGGATTTATTGAGGGCGAAAGAATGGGCGTCGCCAACATCAAAAACCTCGTCTTTGATAGAAAAGATTAAATTAAAAATTGAAAAATCAAAATGTAAAGTTAAGGTAAAATTCCCGATGGAATATTGATTTAATAATTTTTAATTTTACATTGTCATTTTTCATTTTGATTTTTAAATTTTAAATTTGAAACATGTTGTGGCTTTTTGTGGCGCTGGCCGCTTTTTCTTTGTTCGCGGCCACGGCGCTGATTGATAAATTTTTGTTGGCGGGAAAAATTGACAACCCCAAAATTTTCTCTTTTTATGTAGGGATTTTGAGTTCGGCGGCATTGTTGCTGTTGCCGTTCGGTTTTTGGGCCAACCCCGCGCCGCCGGTGTTTTTGCTGGCGGTTGCCGCCGGCGCCGCGCAAATTTACGGCGGTTTTTTCTATTTTTCGGCGCTAAAACGGCTGGAAGCGGCGCGAGTGGTGCCGGTGGTGGGCAGTTTGACGCCGATTTGCGTGTTCTTCTTGATGGCGGCGGTCTCTGGCGGCGCGGCGATATTGAGCCAAAAAGAATTGGCGGGATTTTTGTTGCTGATCGCGGGCGGATGGCTGATGATGGCGCGGGGGGTTGCGATCAAAAAAAGCGCGGCGTTTTTTGTTCTGGCCGCGCCGCTGTTTTTTGCCGCCAACGTGGTTTTGGCAAAACTGGTCTATCTGCGCATGAAATTTCTTGAAGGATTCTTGTTGATGGCGTTTGGTTCCGCCGGCGCGGCGTTGACATTTTTGTTGGCGCCGTCGGTGCGCGAAATATTATTTTTCGCGCCCAAAAAACAAACGCAAGGACGTCCCAACCCGCTGTTTTTTTTGGGGCAGGGGCTGGGCGCGGGCGCGTTTTTGTTGCAGAGTTTTGCGGTGTCTTTGGCGCCGCAAGCTAATGTGCCGGTGATCAATGCCATGGTGGGAGTGCAATACGGATTAATTTTTGTTTTTTCGCTGGCATTGTCCCGCCGTTGGCCGAAAATTTTTGGCGCGCGGCTTGCTTCGGCGGATCTGGCGCAAAAAATCGCCGCGATTTTATTGATCGCCGCCGGTCTGGCCGTTTTTGTGTTAAATTAAAAAAGAATAGACTGGTTAAGATTGGTTTTCGTTTCTTTGTCGGACATAATCAAAAATGGTTCTTCAAAGAATTTTGTGGGTGTAAAGTGAATTGTCCTCTGATGCTGCGCAATCCGTAATTCTCGAAATTTCTCGTACGGGCGAATAATCATTCGCCCCTACAATTCGGGTGAAAATCATAATTTGCGCGTCTTTTGATAATTTAAATTTAAATTTACCCATAAAATTCTTTGAAGAACCTTTAAATTTACTTTTTTGTGGATTTATTGTAGCGTTAAGATATGATTACTCAATACATCAAACTG
>CAYOLX010000012.1:13810-15503 GCA_964404915.1 uncultured Candidatus Saccharibacteria bacterium
CTTTTTTGTGGATTTATTGTAGCGTTAAGATATGATTACTCAATACATCAAACTGCAACTGAAAAAAGCAAGCTATAAAATCTTGGAAGACGGAACTTATTTTGGCGAAATTTCCGGCGCGCAAGGAGTTTGGGCAAACGCAAAAACATTGGAAGATTGCCGCCAAGAACTGCAAGAAGTGTTGGAAGAGTGGATTTTATTGAAGTTATCCGACGGTGATTCAATTTCCGGGCTGACAACAACAATGCCAAAAACAAAGAAATTCCCAACCAAGCAATATGCTTAACCCGGTTTCATGCCGAATTTTAATCAAAAAATTTCGGAAGTTCGGATTTGAGGGACCGATTTCCGGAGGCAAGCATTCTTTTATGAAGAAGGGCGAGCTGAAAGTGAGCGTTCCATCGCCGCACAAAGAAGATGTTATCGGAATTTCGCTTTTGAAAGAAATTCTCAAGCAGGCGGGAATTGATCAAAACGATTGGAATAATCTTTAAATTCAAAAATTGCCGTGCCCAAACCGGCGCGTTTTTTGTTGGATAATTTTGCTATAATGGAAAATATGCGAAAGAAAATTATTATTTGGGGGGTAGTAATAATGTTGCTGGCGCTGGCGGCGGGAGCGTTTTATTCGTGGCGCGCGCCGGCGCGAAATATCACATGGGGAGTGGTGTTTTCGCAAAAGCAGGCCGATAATTTGGGACTTGATTGGCGGCAGGTCTATTTGGCGCTGTTGGATGACTTGGGCGCCGAGAAAATTAAAATCGCGGCGCATTGGGATTTGTTGGAGCCACAACAAGGAGAATATGATTTTTCCGATCTTGATTGGCAGTTGGCGGAGGCGAGTAAAAGAAGCGTCAAAATTATGCCGGCGATCGGAATGAAAACGCCGCGCTGGCCTGAATGCCACATTCCAAAATGGGCCGAGGGCATTGGCAAGGAAAAACAGCAAGAAGCGATTCTGGCGATGCTGGCGGCGGCGGTGTCGCGCTATAAAGATAATCAAACGATTGAATCATGGCAAGTGGAAAACGAACCGCTGTTTCCTTTCGGTGAATGTCCGTGGCGCGATAAAAATTTTTTGCAACAAGAGATCGCGTTGGTTAAAGCTCTTGACGAGAACAAAAGACCTGTTGTAGTATCGGATAGTGGGGAGGGATCTTGGTGGCTTGAAGCGGCGCGCGCCGGCGATTTGCCGGGCGTCACAATGTATCGCCGCGTTTATTTTCGCGAGGTTGGACTTTATGTAAATTATCCCTTGCCGCCGGCGTTCTACGCGATAAAAGCCAAGTTGATTAACGCAATTTTTGGCAAGCGCGTCATCTGCGTGGAATTGCAAACCGAGCCGTGGGCGATTGACGGCAAGTTTGACGGCGGCGCCAATGACGGCAAAACCATGAGTTTGGCGCAAATGAAAGGCAATCTCGCGTTTGCCAAAAACACCGGTCTGGATGAATTTTATCTGTGGGGAAGCGAATGGTGGTATTGGATGAAAGAAATGCGCGACCATTCCGAATTCTGGGAAGAAATCAAGCTATTAATTAAAAATTAAAAATTAAAAACGATAATTTTAAATTAAAAACCAAAATAATTTCTTTGAATTACAAAACTCTTATTCGGCAAGTATTTTCGCGGAGCACAAAAATTTTATTGCTATAAAATTTCCTAGTATTTTGCGCCGGTCGCGCAAAATAAT
>CAYOLX010000013.1:0-7857 GCA_964404915.1 uncultured Candidatus Saccharibacteria bacterium
TTTTTGTTGCTTTATCGGGTTAAAAATGGTATAAAAACGCTGTTGTTCAACGGCTCGTTTTTTGTTCGTTTTTGCTGTTTTTTGTATTTTGTTTTCGTTTCGGATTTCGATATTGGGATTTTGAATTTCCCGCCGAAGGCGGGCTGGAGGGGTGTTCCGAATGGCAAGGTACCGCTCTCGAAAAGCGGCGGGCGCAAGCCCTTGCGAGTTCGAGTCTCGCCCCCTCCGCTATCTACGGGATCGAGAAAAACCGTTATACTTTAATCGGTATCGGAGGTTCGAATCCTCCTCCCACCGCTGATAAATTTTAATAAATTAAAATTTATAGTTAATAGTTAACGGTTAATAGTTAATTGTTTTAAAAATAACCTATGGGATTTTTCACAAAAAAAGAAACCATTGGAGAGCCGCAGAATATCGGCGAGGTGCTGGCGGAATTCAAAAAAGTGAAAGATAAATGCCAAAAACTTTCCCGCCAGGTGAAAGAAATGGAAGAAAAAAATCGGCAAAACATCAGCAAAATCGGCGTGGTGCGCTTCAATCCGTTTGAAGGATTTGGCGGCAACCAAAGCTTTTCGCTGGCGATAATGGACGATAACGGGCGCGGCGCGGTGGTCACCGGCCTGATGTCGCGCGAGGGCAGCCGCGTCTATGCCAAGCCGCTGGAAAACGGCACTTCAACCCATCCCCTCTCCAAGGAAGAAAAACAGGCGATAGAAATCGCGCAAGGCGCGATAATTTCCAAATCCCAAGAACCAAGCTCCAAATAAATCTCAATATCCAATTTTTAAAAATTAGATATTGAGACTTGAAGTTTATTTGGAATTTGGTGCTTGGAGTTTGGAATTTATTAATCAATGACAAAGCAATCTGATAAAAATTTGGCGGCGCGGCCGCCGGTGGCGGTGATTATGGGGCACGTGGATCACGGCAAAACTTCCATTTTGGATTATATCCGCAAAACCCATATTGCCGATCGCGAGTCGGGCGGCATCACTCAGCATATCGGCGCGTCCGTAGCCGAATATAACGGCAAAACCATCACCTTCATTGACACTCCCGGACATGAAGCGTTTTCACAAATGCGCGCGCGCGGCGCCAAAATCGCCGATATCGCGGTTTTGGTGATTGCCGCCGAAGAGGGGTGCAAGCCGCAAACCAAAGAAGCAATCGTCGCCGCCAAAAACGCCGGCCTGCCGGTGATTGTCGCTGCCAACAAAACCGATTTGCCGCAAGCCAACATTGATAAAGTCAAGCGCGATCTGCAAAAAGAAGATCTGCTGGTGGAAGATTGGGGCGGCGACACGCCTTGCGTGAAAGTTTCGGCAAAAACCGGCGCGGGCATTGACGATCTGCTGGAAATGATTTTACTGGTGGCTGAAATGCAAAATTTGCAAGCCGACTTGGAAGCGCCGGCAAGCGGCATTGTGATTGAGTCCTCGCTGGACCGCCGGCGAGGCCCCAGCGCCAGCATTTTGTTGCAAAACGGCAAATTGTGCGCCGGCAAAATCATTGCCACTCCTTCGGCGCTGGGAAAAATTAAATCTCTTGAAAATTCCCGCGGCGGCAAGATTGAAGAATTGATGCCTTCCGAACCGGCGGTGATTGTCGGACTGGATGCCGTGCCGATTGCCGGCGAAACTTTTCAAGAATTTGACAATTTGCAAGCCGCTCATGATTTTGTGGTGGCGCGGCAAAAAGAAATCAAAAAAACCGCCGCCGCAAACATTGAAGAACCGGCAACTCAAGAGCAAAACGATAAAAAAATTTTGAATCTGGTGCTGAAAGCCGATGTCCAAGGCTCTCTGGAAGTTCTCAAAGAAACCCTGCTGCAAATTCCGCAATCCGAGGTCGCGTTAAATGTTTTGGATGCCGGCGCGGGAGAAATCATCCTCAACGATATTAAAACCGCGCGGGCGGGCGGCGGCGCGGTGATTATGGGCTTTCGGGTTAAAATCAACCCCGACGCCAAAGCAATGGCCGAGCGGGAAAAAATCCGCGTGATGAATTTTGACGTGATTTATGAGGCAATCGAGTGGACGCGCGGCTATATGGAAAAATTCCGCGCGCCAAAAATTGAACGCAAAGATCTGGGCAAAATGAAGGTGTTGTTAAGTTTTTGGGCCGACAAAAACCGCCAAATCGTGGGCGGCAAAATCGTTGAAGGAGAGGTAAAAAAAAGCGTCAAAATTGAGGTCCGGCGACAAGACGAAGTTATCGGACAAGGCCGATTGGTTAATCTGCAAAAAAACAAAAAAGATATCGGCGAGGCGCGCAAGGGCGACGAAGTCGGCATTCTGTATGAAGGCGGCGAAAAAATCCAAGAGGGCGATCATTTGGTTTTCTATGTTCAAGAGAGAAACCTCTAAATCGCGGTTTAAAATAAAATCGCGATAAATTCCAAATTCCAATAATCAAATCCCAAATAAATTCAAATAATAAAAACCCGAATTTTAAATATTGAGATTTGAATGTTGAATATTATTTGGTCCGCCAATCGGCGGATTGGAATTTGGTTCTTGAGATTTGTAATATTTATGGACCATCGTGTTGAAAAAATAGAGTCGCTGATGCGTCAAGTTTTGGGAGAGATGATTCAGCGGGAATTCGCGGCGCCGGCAGGTGCGCTGGTTTCGCTTACTCAAGTATCGGTGAGCGGCAACATTCAAGAAGCCAAAGTTTACGTGAGCGTCATCCCCGATGATGCCGCCGATGCCGTCCTGAAAGGATTGTCGCGCGGCGTGCGCTTTTTCCAAAGCGCCGTCAATAAAAAATTAAAGATGCGGCCGGTGCCAAAAATCATTTTTGTCCCCGACCGGCAAGGCCGGCAAGCGCAAAACGTAGAAACCATCCTGGAAAATTTAAAAAACAAAAATCAAAATGACAAACGACAAGGCGCAAGATAAATGGCAACAATTGAAAAAAACTTAATTTTGTATTAAATTCTACTCATCAACTCATTAACTCATTGCTCATTCACTATTTATGGCCAGGTAGCCAAGTAGCAAGGCAACAGTCTGCAAAACTGTTATACATGGGTGCGATTCCCATCCTGGCCTCCAACTAGCTAAAAATTAAAAGACAAAAATTAAAACATTATCAAGTTTTTAATTTCCAATCTTCGTTTTTACTTTTTCATTTTAAGTTTTTAACTTGAAACGCCCGGGTGGTGGAATCGGCATACACGAAGGACTTAAAATCCTTTGAGAGCAATCTCGTGTGGGTTCAAGTCCCACCCCGGGCACCAAATAAACTACACTGGGGCAGATCCCCGTCGTATTCCGGTGCTCCTCTTCGCTACGCGATCAGAGAAGTTTGCTTTACCCCGCCAAACATCGCCGAGGTAAAGCCCCGAGGTATTCTGGCGGGTAAATAAAAATATGCTAGCACGAAAATTCAGCAACTTTTTACAATCGATTGAGCTTGATTGCTATCGCGAAAAATGTAGACCGATTAAAATTGTAGAGATGGATTTGCCAAAAGAAATTCAAGCTATTAATTTGCTTTATAAAATATATTGGAATGAAAAAGAATTTTTAAGTTTTGAAAAATTCTACGAAAAATATCTGGAAGAATACGCTCAAAATATTAAAAAATTCCAAGAGAAGACCGGAATGTGCGAAAAGTGCTTTTACAAGGGATTGCCGGCAAGAATTTACAGAACATGGGCAAGTTTAATTACCCAAATACACGCAGGATATGTTGCTGAATCTGTTTTTGGCAAAAACACAGTCAAAATGTCGAGCGAACTTGATCATAAAGGAGCAGATTTCCAAGTAGAATACAAAAGTAAGATTTTAAACTATCAAGTTAAGAAAAAATCTCTCGGCAGAGAGGTCCGCCAGGAAAAGCCGAAATCAAAGAATAAATTGCCGGGAGAATTTATAGATATCAGATATGAAGTTCCAAACAGCGATTATTTTAAAAACCCAAGAAGAAAAGACGGCAAATATAAACTGCCATACGAAAGATTTCAAAATAATAAAGAGCTAAAAAGACTGCCAAATGGCTTCGTTATTTTCACTTCTTATCCTTTTGAGCAAAAGAGAAAAGAATTAGACAAAGCTCTAAAATAATTTTGCGATTGGCTTTTTGTTGCTTATCATTCTTTCCGCCAATCTTATGTAATCGGGATTTATCTCAAATCCGACATATGATTGACCAAGCTCTTTTGCCGCCGCGCATTCCGATCCTGTGCCGACAAAAGGCACCAACACGACACCGTTTCTCTTCGGCATTGCTGATTTTATCAATCTTTTGGATAACTCATACGGTTTTTGCGTTGGATGTTTTATTATTTCATGCCCCTCGTGATTTTTTAGTTGCCGCGGCTCATAAACATCGTTGCAAGTTTTACACAAAAACCATCGCTCGACCATTCCCGCACCACCGGCAAGAGCAGGAACCTTGATAACATCTCGCGGCAAAGCACCCCCCTCATGCGCGCTATAAACTGTCTCCACACCCTTACCGCTGAAGCGTCCCAAAGTTCCTCTTCTCACTTTTCCTGCCGCTCCATTTAAAAATCCTTCGGTATATGGTTCTCTCACTTCATCACGATTAAAAATCGGCTTATTTTTCCACGCGCAAATTATTGCTTCATGACTTCGTTGCCAAAAATTTAACGACGCCACATTCTTATTTGTATAGTGCCAAATCAACCAGCGCTTTTGTATCGGAATTTCGACCGAAAGATACGCTAAAATTTCGCTAAAACCATAAATAAACATTGTTCCGCTTGGCTTTAAAATTCTTATGCTTTCATTTATCCAATCCTTGCACCATGCCACATATTCTCCAAGCTCTCGTTTATCGATATTGTTGCCAAAATTTTTGCCGATATTATAAGGCGGATCAATAACAGCAACGTCACAGCTTTCATCGGGCAGTTTTTTTAATTCTTGAACGGCATCGCCCAAAATTACTTGATTTAATGGTAAATTTTTTTCCTTTTTAATCTCTTCCGTTATTATAAATTCCTCCACCGCCGCGCACCCTTCCTTTGCTAAAAGCGGATATTCAATTATCGGTTTTTTGATGATATTAATTGCCCGAACTTTATTTTTTGTTTTCTCCAAATAACCGCCCTTTTTAAGCTTTGAAATATGAAAACCAACAGTCGACACTGAAGCGACTTTAATTTGCTTTCTAATTTCATCAAATGAAGGAGCATATCCTTTTTTTTGCAAATAATTTTCCGCAAAATCAAGAATCTCTTTTTGTCGTTTTGTAAGCATTATTTTTTAAAATATTTTTAACATTATCCATGTATTTATTATAATAGAACAAAAATAGAAAATCAAAATCGGTTATCCACATCTCGAACTGCAACAAAAAACCGCCCTTAATAAATGGAGCGGGTTTTTGTTTGATATTAAATTTTACTTTTTTAAAACTTCCACATAGGCGTATTTCACGCCGAAGTTTTTGGCTTGTTCATAGGTGGGAAACCAAATGTCAAACTGGTGGTGGCTTTTGCGCCAATGCATCCGGTCTTCAACCGAAAAAATCTTGTCGCCGAACAGCTCCGGAATCCGTATCTCAGTGCCAAACGGCAAGCCGTTATTGGCCACAATGCCGTCATAGACATATGTTCCGTTGGCGGTAATAAACGGCGTGCTGTCGGTCTGCGCCGCCGTGCTGGAATAGGCGGTCAAAAGCACCTTCATCCGCCAGGTTGTTTTTTTCTCCGCGGAAAAATTATTGCCATGTGAACAAATGTCAGTTGGAGTTTTTACCTCCAAAAACACCGGGCGCGAAATCATTTTGCCGCAAAATTTGAATTCGGCGGCTTCGCCATAAGCGATGACTTCTTCAACCTCATCGGCGCTATCAAACGCAACGTCTTCTTGGGCTTCCACGCCGCTGAAGTTAAGCCCCATCCACAAGCCATAGGCAATTCCCAAAATGAAAATGAACAAACTCTTGCTGACAATCGGCAAACTGAAGCGAATACTCATAACTTGGGCGGCCGCGGATGCCTTTCCGCGCCGCAAATTAGGGTTTTTATCATCTCAAACGCTCTGCTTCCTCAACAAAGCGCAAACCCGCTCTAATCATTGCGACGCCCAATATTGTATTCCATAACTCAATTTATGTCAAGACCCGCGCAAGCACAAAAACCGCCAAAACCTTGACAAAACTAATTTGACAAAAATAAAATTTATGCCATTAATATCAGCTCCAAATGACCTATTTTGAATCGGGAAAGCGATTTTGCTTCATCCATGACAAAACAATCGCCTTGTCGCTCCATGGGATCCTTTTGCCGCCGGCAACACACATTGAATCTTCACACCCCTTGCCGGTGATAATCACTCTGTCCCCGATTTTTGCCCGCGATAGCGCGCGCTCAATTGCCTGTCGTCGATCAGTGATTTTTTCCACATTATCGCCCGCTTTGTTTTTCCCGGCGATTTGATCAATAATCAATTCGGGTTTTTCGTCATAAGGATCTTCGCTGGTGATAATTGCCCAATCGCAATATTTTTTTGCCAAATCGCCCATCACCGGCCGTTTCCAGCGATCTCTTCCGCCTCCGCACGCACCCAACACGCAAATCAATTTGCCCGCCAAGTCTTGGCGCGTCGTTTGATATGCTTTTTCGAGAGAATCAGGTGTCACCGCGTAATCAACAAACACCTCAAATGGCGATGATGCTATCCTTTCCATTCGTCCCGCCACCGAACCAATTTTTGCCAATGCCTCTTTGCAGACCGCCATGTCCACGCCTTGCGATTGCGCCGCGGCAATCGCCGCCAGCGCGTTGTAAACATTAAATTCGCCCAAAAGCGGCAAGTCAAACCGCTGATCGCCGATTTTAAATGATATCTTCGGCGACGTTTTAATATCGCGCGCCTCAATCGTCTCCCCGTCGGCATCATTAATCTTTCTGCTTTTGTCGGCAATGCCATAAACATATTTATTTTTGGCGAAAAAGCCGGAAAAATAATCATAATTTTTGTCATCGCCGTTTAAGATATGATTTTTTTTACATGCCGCTAAAAGACGCCCCTTGGCGGCGCGATAATTTTCAAATCCGCCATGCGCCTCAATGTGCTCGGGAGCGAGATTAGTGATAACCGCCGCCTCAAAATCAATAAAACGATGACGATGTTGGACAATGCCTTCGGAGCTTACCTCAATGACCGCGTATCGGCATTTCTTGTTGGCGGCGCGGCGCAAAAATTGTTGTAACAAAAAGCCCCCGGGCATGGTCATTCGCGAATGATTTTGCCAGCATTCTTTTCCGATCCGAAATTCAATTGAGGAAGACAGCGCGGTCTTTTTGCCCGCCGCCGCCAAAATTTCAGCAATCATTATCGCCGTAGTTGATTTGCCATTGGTGCCGGTGACCCCGATAACTTTTAATTTTCGCGACGGAAACCCAAACCAAACCGCCGCCACCCAAGTTAACGCCAAATGATAAGCGCCAATCGCGGATTTGGGCAAAACCCTTTTAATCGCCGTTTTTAATGAATGTTTTAATTTCATATCGCCATTATAGCCAAGAACTTGCAAAAATCAAAAATTATGATATAGTTCACCCTGTCGCCAACTTTTAATTTTTTATTTTTAATTTTTAACTTAAAACATGCCGATTACCAAATCCGCCAAAAAGGCCCTGCGCCAGAATGTCAGCCGGCGCCAACAAAACAAAACGCGCAAACAAAAAATCAAATCTTTGGTGAAAGGCGCGCGCGCGTTGGCCATCGCCAGCAATATTGAAGACGCCCAAAAAAGCTTGCCGGCGATCTATAAAGCACTCGACAAGGCCGCCAAAGCCGGCACCATCAAGCCCAACGCCGCCGCGCGCAAAAAATCGCGCATCACCAAATCTTTAAACAAAAACGCCTT
>CAYOLX010000013.1:7957-15435 GCA_964404915.1 uncultured Candidatus Saccharibacteria bacterium
ATTGTTAATTGTTAATTGTTAATTGTTTATCAATTTAGATTTTCGCGATCAACAAATCCAACCCGGCGGCCGCGTCAACTTTTCCGGTCTTGATATCAAAATCGGCTTGCCGGATCCGACGGCAAACATCTCTCAGTTTTTGAACGTCAAATTGGCGAGCTTGCGCGGATGTTTTTGAAAAAACATAAGGATGAACGCCCAGCCGGCGGGCGGAAGCGGCCGGAGACGTCTTTATCAAAAACAAATTTTTAAATTGAGCGGCAATCATCGCCAGAATATACAGCGGATGATCGCCGGCGGCGATATGGCGCTTAGTCATCGCTATCGCCCGGCTTTTGCCGCCGGCGGCGATCGCGTCCACGGTGGCAAAAATATTGTTTTCCGGCGCGCCCGAAACATTTTGTTCAATATCGCCGGTAGCAATCGCGCGGCCGGCGGCAAAATGATGCAATTTTTGCAACTCATTATCCATCCGCCAAAGATCATTGCCAATCCGACGCGCCAGCAACGGCGCGATTGCTTTACCCTCGCTTCTTCCTCGCGCGGCAACTTCCGCGGTTATCCATTGCTCCAACCGCGTCCCCTCCAAAGGCGCGAATTCCTGCGCCTGTCCATATTTTAAAATCGCTTTCAAAAAACGATCGGCTTTCAAAACCTTGCCTTCTTGGCAAAACAAAATATTGTGCGGCGACACCGCCATTTCTTTGATTCTTTCAATCGCCGCCTCTTTAAATTCCTTGCCGGATATCGAATTTTTGACCACAAAAAATTTTTTTTCGCAAAAAAGCGAATTTTGCCCAAAAGACCGAAAGAAATCTTGCAAACATTCGTCAGCCGCGTCAAACACCAAAAAATCCGAGCTTTTGGCCCGGTTTTTGTGTTCGGCAATTATTTGTTTTAATTTACGATTCAAGCGGAAAGTATCCGCGCCATAAAGAAATATCAGCATTTTGCCAAATCGGCGCGAAAAAAATCGCGCGACGAAATTATTTAAGAATACTGCGCACTTTCTCAATAATTTCTCCCGGAGTAAAGTGCGCCTTGATCAAATAATCAATCGCGCCCAAATTCAATCCTTTGTCAACATCTTCTTTTTGCCCGAGGTTGGAAAGAATAACCACCGGAATCCGGGCAATGAAAGGATCTTCTCTTTTTTGCGCCAAAACTTCAAAGCCGTCAATGCCGGGCAAAATCAAATCCAAAAGCACCAACTCCGGCGCCGCCTCCTTGATTTGTTGCAATCCCTGCTCTCCGTCGGCCGCCTCCGCCACTTCGTAACCTTCGTTAGACAGCTTCTTGACAATCAGCTCGCGCAGAAATTTATCATCTTCAACGATGAGAATTTTTTTTGGCATATTG
Organism: uncultured Candidatus Saccharibacteria bacterium; assembly: GCA_964404915.1. Lineage (GTDB taxonomy): Bacteria > Patescibacteriota > Minisyncoccia > Minisyncoccales > UBA5738 > UBA5738. Next base: position 9,317 of record CAYOLX010000013.1, read on the forward strand.
GTTTAATGAAAAATTAATGGCCGATATGTTTTTCAATTTTTGTTACCACTTCCCTTGGATCAAATTCCGTCTTTAAAAGCCAGTCCGCCGCGCCAAGTTCTTTGGCCTTCTCCAGTTCCAGCGGCTGACCGGAATTGGAAATAATGATCACCGGCACTTTGGCTAATTTTTCATCTTTTCTCATCTGCGCCATCACTTCAAATCCCCCCATTCGCGGCATCACAATGTCCAACAAAACCAAATCCGGAACGTTTTGTTTCATTTTGGCAAGCCCTTGCTCTCCGTCCATCGCCAGCGAAACCTCGTAACCGGCAATGGTTAATTTTTTGTTCAACAGCTTGATGATGAGTTCTTCATCTTCAATCAGTAAAATTTTCTTCATATGCTTTGTTTTTAGATTATAACCCTTTGCCGACGATTAAGCAAACTATTCTTTGGGCGATGCCGGCGGCAAAATGAAATAAAATGACGAACCTTTCCCGTCTTCAGATGAAAATCCTATCTGCCCGCCATGCCCTTCCACAATGTTTTTGGCGATAAACAATCCCAACCCCGTGCCTTCAGTCTCCGCCTTAACGGCATTAGGGCTGCGAAAATATTTGGTGAAAATACGATCTTGCTGATCAGAAGGTATGCCAATACCTGTGTCGCGCACCCTAACTGCCGCGCCGCCGTTATCCTCATTGACTGAAATCGAAATTTTTCCGGACGCAGGAGTGTATTTTAACGCATTTTCAATCAAATTTGAAATCACCAGTTTAATTTTTTCCAAATCAACCTTCACCGGCGGCGCTGGAGATTTTTCAAAAATCATTTTCAAATTTTTCCGGCGGGCGATATCTTCATAGCCAGAAATCAAACCGGCAACAACATTCTCCACATCGGCAATCTCCATATTATAAAGATAACGCCCCTCCTCAATGCGGGTGACATTAAGCAAATCATTAATCAAATTAATCATTCTTTCATTGGATTTATATGTCTTATCCAAAAATTCCCGCTGCTCCTCATTGATCGCGCCCAAATCGCCGTCTAAAAGCATTCTTATCGTCCACTTGATCGCCGATATCGGCGTGCGCAATTGATGCGCCGCAATGGAAACAAATTCCGTTTTCATTTTTTCCACCATTTTTTCCCGGCTGATATCGTGGATTATCAAAATGGTGCCGATTTTGCCCCTTTGCCCGGAAACCGCGGAAACGCTCACTTCAAACGCCTTGTTTTTATCAATAATAATTTCCTCTCTTGAAATATCTTTCAATGCCGCGCCCAAAACGTCCGCCAGCGGAGAGAGCGCGGGAATTTTTATGAAATCGGAAAATTTCTTCCCGATTGACTTTTGAGCGTCCTCGCGACCAAGATTGAAAAAAGATTCCATTCGCGGATTGATTAAAGAAACCCGATCAAGGGCGTCAAAAAAAACCAACCCGTCAACAAGATGGGTAATAATTGCCAATGTTTTTTCTTTTTCATTTTCTTCCCGTTGGCGCAACTCCTCAATGTCTTCAAGCATATTCATCAGCGCCACGCGGGAATTTTCGGAATCTTTGACTTTTTCCTTTAACTCGCGCGTCCGATTTTGAATTTCTTGTTCCATGCTTTGCTCCAGATCTTGCAAAGCTTTTGTTTTGGCGTTGAATTTGATTTGCAAAATATTTTTTTCTTCTTCCAGCCGTTCTTTTGCTTCTTGAATTTCGTGAAATTCTTGATCGCGCGAACGCAAAACCGGCGGAACATCCGATAGCAACAAATCGCTTAATTTTCCCCCACTCGGGTCAACCATGATTATTTAAATTAACAATACCGGCGGATAATCGCGCCCGCAATTTTTCAATTTCAGCTTTTAATTCAATCATTTTCAATTCGCGGCCCACGGTAATCTTTTGAAACGCCTCTAAATCTTTGATTTTTAACTCCAAGTCGCGGGTACGCTCGGTGATCTTGTCTTCCAGATGACGGTTCAATTCGCGCAATTCGCGCGTCCGCGCCCTCACGCGCACCTCTAAAATCGTGTTCATTTCTTCCAAATTCGCCTTCGCTCTCTCCAATTCCGCCGTTCTTTGCGCAACTTTCATTTCCAGCATTTCTTTTTCGCGATATTCTTCAATGGTGCTTTTCACTAAAATATATCCGAAAACGCAAAAAAGGACAAAAAGGGTGATTAATAGCGCCTGTTGCCACAGAAAACCAACAAACATCGGCAACACCAAAAGACTGGCGCCCATCAAACCCACAAATCCTTCCACTAAAATAATTTTAATGCCAAACAATTGATCGCGCGCCACCGTGTAGACGATATATCCCAGCAAAACCGCGATAACATAATTGGCAAAAATCGCGAAAAAGCCGATATAGCCCCAAAGCTCCCCCAACGCCGGACCGATAATGTTAAACACCAAGTTAAATATTCCAAAAAGCGCCGCGGCAAAAACAACCAACCTGGCTTTTTGCCGATTTTGCGAATCGGCAATTCGGCGGCGGCGCGATATTTCCCAAAAAGAAAGTCCCAGCGCCGCCGCGGCGGCAAGAACATAACTCCAAAACAAATTTCCGGAAACAATCCATGACGCGATTGCAACATTTTGGCTAATAACCGCCTCAGCAGCGACCAGCGGCGACAAAGACGCCGCGAAAAAAAATGCTCCCGCCGCGAGGGCAACATTTTTCTTGCGTCGCGATCTTTGGTCAAGCGGATTGGGCGCGGGAAAATCAAGGGCGAAGACATAGAGCACGGTAAAAAATGCCGCCATCAATGCGTAAACGCCGCGAAATCCTAAAAGAGCGGCAGTCGACGCGGCTTGCGATGCCAGCGCAATCCCCGCATGAGAGCTCATAAAATCAAGATCAATCCAAAGAACAATAAAAAATACCGCCGCCAAAAACAGGCGTCCGGAAGACGTGCGCCGATTTGCCGCCGATGCCCACAAGATAAGCTGCAACCCTATTACATTAACCAAGAAAAACAACAGCTTATTGGACAACGCGCAGATATTAACAATATCAATAAAATCCATTTTGCGTAAAAATCAAACACATGATCCCATGATCTAATTATAGCATAAAAAATTTTATGGAGAGCAACGTCAGAACAAAGTGCCGTTGCGGCCGACGCCGTTTCGCGGCAAGCGCTTGGCAATGCCGACAAGCCCCAAACCCAAAAGAGCGGCGCTCGCGCCCGGCGCGGGAAAGTTTTTCAGCGCACATTTTTCCGCCGGCGCGCCGACCGGCGCGTCCGAAACCATTGTCGTCAATTTTTGAAATTTTAAAATATCATCCTTGTTTTGTAAAAGAATGTTTTTGATTTTTCGCGCCCGGGCGCTGGCGCCAAAACAAAAATTGTCTTTGGATGCTTCAATTTCGGCAAATGCTTTTTCCAGCGACGCGCATTTATCCAAAATTTCCACCGCCGCTTTGGGGCCGATTCCCGGCGCGCCGGGAATGTTGTCGGAAGCGTCGCCCGCGAGCGCTTTTAACGCGGGAATCTGCGCCGGCAAAACTCCGAATTTTTCTTTAACCTTGGCCGAATCATAAAGCACCGCGTTTTTTATCCCCCGATTGATAATAAACGCCTTCGTCCGCTCATCCACCAACTGCAAACTGTCATAGTCGCCGGTTAAAACATAAAAACAAACCTCGTCAATTTCTTTTTTTGCCGCCGCGATTACCGAAGCGATCAGATCATCAGCCTCAAACCCTTGAACGGCAAAAACCGCGACGCCGATTTGAGGCAAAATATCTTGAATGGCTTTTAACTGCGGAATCAGATCCGGCGCGGTGGGCGGACGCTGGGATTTATAATCGGTAAATTCTTTATCGCGGAATGTCCCGCCTTTGGTGTCAAAACAAACCGCCGCGTAATCCGGACAAAAGTCTTCTGCCGCACGCAAAAACGCCAGCATAAAACCGTGGATCGCCCCCACCGCTTGCCCTTTTCTGTTGGTAAGCGCCGGCATGGCGTGAAACGCGCGGTGCGCCACCGAATTGCCATCAATCACCAAAAAAACTTTATTATTCATTTTATTTAAATATCATTAACACCAGTATATTAAAACTCACTACGCAAAGATTTACACAACAGGCCTATTCTCTAACATTAAATACTACGCAGCGGGACTTTTTGCCGATAACTTCAAATTCAATTTTTATCGCGTTTTCAGGCAAAATTTTTGCGGCGATTTCGGGCCACTCGATCGCAATAATATTTCTCGGATCAGCAAAAATTTTTTCAATATCCAGCGCCAAAACCTCATCGACGGATTCCAGCCGATAACAATCAATGTGATAAAAAAAATCAAATCCGGATTTTGCCGGCAGGGCGTATTTTTTCATAATCCCGAAAGTGGGGCTGTTAATCGTTTCTTTTACCCCTAACCCCTTGGCAAATCCTTGCGCGAAATTGGTCTTCCCCGCCCCCAATTCTCCGGACATCGCCAAAAGCCGCGCGGATTTGTCCGGTCCGGCGATTAAAATTTCTTTTGCCAGCCGCAGGCCCAATCTTTTAGTTTGCGCCGCCGACTCGGAAACATAAACTTGTTTTTGTTTTTTCATTTAAAAAATTGACTTTTAGCAAAGAGTGATATAATTTGAATAAATCAATCTTTGTCATCCGCGTTTTTTCTATTTTCTACTTTCTACTTCCTGCTTACTATTTACTATTCTTTTATTTTTGCATATTTATGGCAATCGCTCAAAAAATCACTCAAAAAATCACCCTGCCGCAAGGAATGATTGATGGATTAAAGGTTGATTTGGTCGGATTGGACGAGTTTCGCGCCAAAATTCAACAAGCTATCGCCAACCCGGACGGCACCGTGACGCAAATCATTGAAATCATTTTGGCCGGCGGCATTGTTTTTGATTCTTCCGATATCCACATTGAAAGCCAAGAAAACGAATCAAAGCTTCGCGTGCGCCTGGACGGCGTTTTGCAAGATGTGGCTTCTTTTGAAAAAAAGATCTATGACGCGCTGGTGTCGCGGGTGAAGTTGCTTTCGGAGATGAAGCTCAATGTGAGCAATCGGCCGCAAGACGGGCGATTTTCCATCGCTGCCGGGGATAATTCGGTGGAAATCCGCGCCTCCATTCTGCCCACCGAATATGGCGATTCGGTGGTAATGCGAATACTAAATCCCAAAAGCTTGATAAATCTGGAAGAGGCCGGCTTGCGCCAGGATCTTTATGATATGTTCTTGGAACAAATCAACCGTCCCAACGGCATGGTAATTGTCACCGGTCCCACCGGATCGGGAAAAACCACCACTCTTTACGCGTTCTTGAAAAAATTGCAAAGTCCGGAGATAAAAATCGTCACCATTGAGGACCCGATTGAATACCATTTGGAGGGCATTTCGCAGACTCAAGTAGAGCCCGACAAGGGCTATGATTTCGTTTCCGGATTGCGCGCCATCGTACGCCAAGACCCGGACGTGATTCTGGTGGGCGAAATCCGCGATTTGGAAACCGTGGATATCGCCTTGCAAGCGGCGCTCACCGGCCACTTGGTATTTTCCACTCTGCACACTAATGACGCGGTCGGCGCCATTCCGCGCTTAATCAGTTTGGGCGCCAAGCCGTTTAATATCGGCCCGGCGATTAATATGGCCATCGCCCAACGATTGGTGCGGCGAGTTTGTCCCAAATGCTTCACAATGGAAACTCCCTCTGAAGCGGAATTGGCCGAAATAAAAGACGGGTTATCCGCCGCCGCGCCGGAATTGGCAAAAAAGGGCGTGTCTCTTCCCGCGCTTGATGAAAGCTTAAAGATCCCCCGCGCCAAAGGATGCCAACATTGCGCCGGCACCGGCTATCGCGGCCGCGTGGGAATTTATGAAGCGTTTAAAATGGATGACGAACTGCAATCATATGTGCTGGGAACGCCCACCATTCCCGGTATTAAAGAAATTCTAAAAAGGAAAAATATGACCACTCTTTATCAAGACGGATTGATCAAAGTGGCGCAAGGAATCACTACAATGGAAGAGTTAAAGAGAGTCGCCGAAAAATAAATTAAAAATGTAAAAATCAAAGTGCAAAATTTTGGAGTTGAAATTTTTTGCAAAAATTTCAACGATATATAAAGAGAGTGTAGAAAAACTATCTTTCAACTGCAATTTCCATCT
>CAYOLX010000014.1:0-15337 GCA_964404915.1 uncultured Candidatus Saccharibacteria bacterium
GGAATTGATCCCGGTCTTGCTACCACCGGTTTCGGGTTAGTGGCGCCGATCACCGGCAAGGCGTCAAAATTAAAATGCGTCGCCTATGGCACGATTGACACCGCGCCGGATTTATCTCTCCCCCAGCGGCTCAACAAAATCCATCTGGACTTAAATCGCGTAATTACGCAATACCAGCCCAAGGCGCTGGTGATGGAAAATGTGTTTTTTTTCAAAAATGCCAAAACCATCGTGCCGGTGTCGCAAGCGCAAGGGGTGATTCTTTTGGCAGCGGCAAAAAAACGCTTGCCGGTCTATCGCTACACCCCCATTGAAGTGAAAATGACCGTCACCGGTTTTGTCAAAAGCGACAAAAAAGACGTCCAGCGCGAAATTCAAAAAATCTTGCGGCTGGAAGAAATTCCCAAACCTGACGATGCCGCCGACGCGCTCTCCATCGCCGCGACTTACTTAATCCGCAGTTTAAATCTGTGAATTTGGTTTTATTTGTAGGGGCGAATAATCATTCGCCCTTTTGCGTTTAATTAAATACGGGCGAATGATTATTCGCCCCTACGGGTGCCAAAAACAAAAAACCGCGGGTTATTCCGCGGTTTTGCATAGTTTTTAAACAAGAATTTTCAACAGTTATCAGTGGTTTATCCACAAGATTATCAACAACTTATTTCACCTTGAAAAATTTGTTTTTGCCGATTTGAACAATTGTGCCCGGCTTTATTTCAATTATTTCTTGCCAATCATTTTTTATTTGTTCGTTAACCCTAATTCCGTTTTGACCGGCCAATCTTTTTGTTTCCGAATTTGAAGAAACAGCTCCGGTCGCGCCAATTAATTCAAAGAGTGGAAGTGAAATGGTTTTTGTTTTTATCCAATCATTCTCCCATTTATCAATTAAAGGAATATCAGAAGGCAAGCTTCCTTCTTGCGCCACGCGGACAAACTCTTCCCGGGCGAAATTCGCGTCTTTTTTACCGCATAACGCTGTGACAATTTCTTGCGCCAGCATCATTTTAACATCGCGCGGGTGCCGTTTTTTGCTTTCAACGTCCTTTTTTAATTTCTCAATCTCCGGCAAATCAATATCGGTGAGCATCTCAAAATAATGCCACATTGACGCGTCGGCGATTTTCATTATTTTGGCAAACATCGCGGCCGGCTTTTCGTCCAAACCGATATAATTTCCGACCGATTTGGACATCTTTTTTCCGCCGTCAATCCCCGGCAACAGGGGACAAAAAACCGCGTCCTGCTCGGGCAAATCAAATGATCGCTGAACTTTTCTGCCAAAAAGAATATTCAATCGCTGATCATAGCCGCCCAGCTCCACATCGGCGGATATCGCCACCGAATCATACCCCTGCAGAAGCGGATACAAAAGCTCCAACATTGACACATCTAATCCCTCTTTTAGCCGCTTTTGAAAATCTTCGCGCTCAATCAAGCGCGCCACGGTAAAACGCCCCGCCAAATCCATTAAAAACGACATCGGTTTTTTACCAAACCATTCGCGATTATAGCGAATTTCCGCGCTCTCAACATCAATCACTTTCGCGGCTTGATTGATATAATTTTTCATGTTATCCCGAATTTGGGCGCTATCAATCGGCGGCCGAGATGCCGACCTCCCTGAGGGGTCGCCAATTAAAGTGGTAAAATCCCCTACAATCAAAACCGCCTGATGTCCCAAATCCTGAAATTGACGCAATTTGCGCAAAACCGCCGCGTGCCCCAAGTGCAGATCGGGCGCGGTGGGATCAATTCCCAACTTAATGCGCAATTTTTTCCCGGAAGCCAGCTTTTTTTCCAATTCACCGCGGTCAATCGTTTCAAAAACCCCTCTTGTTAATATCCGGTTGATTTTTTCCTCATTGGTGTTTATTTTCATATGGTTTCATTCTACAATAATAAATTCGCCGCATAAAGGTTTAAATAATTCAAACCAACAAAAATGTCAAAGTTTTTTTCTTTTTTTGCCAAAAAAAATAATCACGGCAAACGCCGATGGACGCGTTTTTTGGGGCGATTTTTCGCGGTCGCGGCAACATTGGCGCTGGCGGGCGCGACGCTGGCGGGCGCGGTATTTGTTTATTACACGCGGGATTTGCCCCGCCCGGAAAAATTTTCCGAAAAAAACACCATCCAATCCACTAAAATTTATGATCGCACCGGCAAAATTTTGCTCTATGAAATTTATGGCGAGGAAAAACGGGATTGGGTAACCTCCGACAATATTCCCGAATCAATGAAAAAAATGGCGGTGGCCGCCGAGGATAAAAATTTTTACACCAATAATTTGGGAATTGACTTTGAGGGTATCGCCCGCTCATTTATAAATTATTTTGGAACAAGAAAGTTAAACATGGGAGGGTCAACCATTCCTCAACAATTAATCCGCTCCACTTTTTTAACTAACGAAAAATCCGCCCAACGAAAAATCCGCGAAATCGTCATGGCAATTGAGTTGACGCGGCGCTACAAAAAAGAAGATGTTTTGGAATGGTATTTAAATCAAGTCCCTTTTGGCCGAAACGCTTACGGCATCGGCGCGGCGGCAACAAACTATTTTAACAAACCGGTCACGGATTTAACCCTCGCCGAACAAGCAACGTTGGTGGCATTAATCCAACTGCCTTCTTTTTATTCCAACCCCGCCAACTTTGACGCACTGATGGCGCGTAAAAATTATGTTCTAGAACGCGCCGCCGAAGACGGCTATCTAACTTCCGAGGAAATTGGAACTGCCAAAAATCAAGAACTCGGATTCGTTGAAAGAAAAACTGAAATTAAAGCGCCCTATTTCACCCTTTGGGTCAAACAAAAACTGGAAGAAGAATACGGTCAGCAATATTTGGAGGAGGGCGGACTAAAAATAATCACCTCGCTTGATTGGAATATGCAACAAATCGCCGAACAAACGGTGCGCGACGGTGTAAAGGCCAACTATCGCCATTACGCGCATAACGCGGCATTAGTGGCGCTTGATCCCAAAACCGGTCAAGTAATGGCAATGACAGTGGGCACCGGCGACTACTACGCCCCACCCTATCCCGAGGGGTGCACTCCGGGCGTTGACTGCTTATTTGACCCTCAATATAATGTCGCCACCATGACGCCGGGACGACAACCGGGATCATCATTTAAGCCCTTCGTTTATGCCACCGCGTTTGAAAAAGGATATTCGGACAACACCATTGTCAACGACATTCCAACATGTTTTGGCAAGTGGGGCGGTAAAGATTATTGCCCAAGAAATTATACGGGGACGTTTCAAGGTCAAATTACACTAAGAAAAGCGCTGGCGGGTTCATTAAATGTCCCCGCGGTGCAAGTGTTAAACTCAATGGCAGGGTTGAGCGACAGCATCGCTAAAGCCAAAGAAATGGGAATTTCCACCCTTAACAACCCCTCTTCTTTTTATGGTTTATCGTTGGTGTTGGGAGGCGGCGAAACCACCCTTTTAGATATGGTTTCCGCTTACGGCGTTTTTGCCGCCCAAGGAGAACGCATGTCCGCCAGCGGCATTATTGATATTATCAATAATAACGGATTTTCCATTTATAAAAACAATAAATCACCCCAAAAAGTATTAAGCCGGCGCAGCGCCAATCTTATCAGCAGCATCCTCTCGGATAACAATGCCCGCACCTACATTTTTGGCGCCAACTCGCCGTTGCATTTCCCTAATTATGAAGTGGCGGTAAAAACCGGCACCACCAGCGACTATAAAGATGGTTGGATTATCGGTTACACCCCGTCAATCGCCGCCGGCGTTTGGGGAGGAAACAGCAATAACGCGGCAATGAAGGGAGAACCCGGATCGGTGGTCGCCGGTCCGATATTTCACCAGTTTATGGAAAAAATTCTCCCCAACTATCCCAAAGAAAATTTTCCCGCGATATAAACCACGCAAAAAAAACGCGCTCCGCGCGTTTTTTTAATTAACCATAAAATGTGATTGATTTTATGATTTTATGATTTTATTAATTTTTAATCGGCATTATTAAATACATAAAATCATTATTTTCGTTTGATTTTAAAACCGCCGGACCGTCATCTTGAGAAAATTCAAAAACACAATCATCGCCGCCAATCGCCGAAAGCCCCTCAATTAAAAAACGGCAATTAAAAACAATTTTCATATCTTTCCCTGATATTTTTTTTAAATCCGCTTCGCCTTCATATTTTCCCAAATCCGCGGATTGACTTGAAATTTTAATTGTGTTGTTTTGCGGCGAAATCAAAAAAACCGCTTCCCCGTTTTTGCCTGAAAACATCATCGCGGATTTTAATTGGTTTAAAACATCTTTTCTATTAAAAACCGCGGTGGAAACATAACTTGAAGGGATTATCGCCTGATAATCAGGAAAATCACCCTCTATTAGTCGGCTGGTAAATCTAATTTTAGGTTGATCGGCGTCGCTATCATCAATTAATTCCGCGGTAATTTGATTTTTGTCAATATAAATGTTGATATTTTTTTGAACATCCCCAAATATCGCGATTATTTCCCTCACCGCTCTTGCCGGCAAAATCACTGTTTGGTTTTTTGTTATTGCTGTTTGTTTTGAAGTGACTAAAACCGCCTCGCCTAAACGAAAACTGTCGGTAGATACCGCTTTAACGAAATCACCGCTAAAAATCAAACAAACACCGTTAATTTCCGGTTTAATTGATGATGACGCGGTAAAACTCGCCACGCGCGCCAACAATCGGCAAAACTCCGCGCCATTAACAACAAAATACTCGCCCTCGCCAACCGTTGATGGTAAAGGAAAATCGTCCGCCGGAATAATATTTATTCCGGCTTTTGTTTTTCCGTCAATAATATAAACCGCGTTTTTATCATTCTCTATCGCTAGCGATGATCCGGTTAAAGAGTTTATCAACCCCAAAAAAACCGATGTTGGCAGAACCGCCGCGCCATCCTCTTCTATTTTTGCTAATATATCCCAAGAAACCGAAGTTTCTAAGTTTGTGGCAATAACGGAAAGGTAATTTTTTTTACCAACAATCATAATATTGGACAATATCGGCAATGTCATATCCTTGCCAGCGACTTTCTCCGCGCAAGAAACCGCCTTTTTGATTTTTTCGCGCAAGATTTTAATTTTCATTTTATTATTAATTATTTTTTTAAAATTAAATTAATTATTATTAATATTATTGGTTGTGGAAAATTAAACAATTAGCTTTATTTGCGGCTTAATATCTTGTGGATGCTTTATATTAAAATGTTTGGGGGTTGAAATGTGAATATATTATAATTATTTTTTTATTAAAGTTGTTCATTTTTTATCGCCAAACTTTGGTTATTTATTTCCCCATAGTATTTAACATTTTATTCACAACAATAATCCACATTCAAGAATTATATATTTTATTTTTCAACAATCCGATTTCTTCCGAAAATGAATTATCATCTTTTATTTTCGTGGAAATTTTTTTATAAGCGTGCATCACGGTGGTGTGGTCTTTATTCCCCATTTTTCTGCCGATAAAAGGAAATGACGCGTTAATTTCATTTCTTAATAAATACATTACTACTTGGCGAGGGGTGACGATTTCTTTTTTACGCGAATCTGAAATAATGTCTTTTTCTTTCAACTCATAAAAATTAGCGGTTTCTTGGAGTATTTTTTTGAAATTGATCACTTTTTTGGGATTGATTGACAATAAAATTTCACGGCAGAAATCGGCGCTGACGGGGTGATTTTTGATTTTTGCCGTCGCGGCGACTTTAATCAGCGCTCCTTCTAGCTCGCGGACGTTATTTTGGATGGTTTGCGCGATGATTGATAGTATTTCGTCGGAAACGGTAAATTTAAGTTGTTGGCACTTTTCTTTTAATATCGCCATTCTTGTTTCAAAGTCGGGCAAACTTACGTCGGCGATCATCCCCCCCTCAAAACGGGATCGCAGGCGATCGGAAAGTTCAGTGATGGCTTTGGGTGGCCGGTCCGATGATAGAATGATTTGCAAATTTTTATTGTGGAGAGTGTTAAAGATATAGAAAAATTCATCTTGAGTTCGGTCTTTCCCGGAAATGAGTTGGATGTCGTCAATGATAAAAACCGCGGTATCCAAATATTTGGCGCGCAAATCTTGGATGGTGCCGCCGCGAATGGCATTAATGATTTCAGTGGTGAGCTTTTCGGTGGGGACATAGCGGATTTTTTCCCGCGGGCAACGGGCGGCCACTTCGTTGCCGATTGCTTGCAATAGGTGGGTTTTTCCCAGTCCAACCCCGCCATAGATAAAAAGGGGGTTGTAGGTTTGCCCGGGTTTTTCGGCAGCGGCCAATGCCGCGGCATGCGCCAATTCGTTATGCGGACCGACAATAAAACGATCAAAACGATATTTCGGGTTAAGGTTGGTCTCTTTATTAAATTTGAACTCCTCAAAATCAAGCTGCCCCGCTGGAATTGCCGCAGCCCTTGTTTTTTCGGGTTTTGCCGCCGCGATTTGCCGGACCTTGAAAAAAACTTCTCTGATTGAGGGATCAAATTCGCGCAAAAAACCGATTGCTTGTTTGCGGTATTTTTGCTCCAACCATTCTTTTGCCAAACAATTGGGAACGGCAATTACCACTTCTCCGTTCTCCATTGAAATGATTTGAGTTAGCTTAAACCACGTGGCAAAGATTGCCGGAGAAACGGTTAATTGTATTTGGGCCAAAATTGACCGCCAAACTTCCTCTTTGTTTGCTTCTGGCTGCGACATAAAATGGGAGTGTTGAATAATTGACAAAATTGTCAAATCCGGGAAAAAATTAAAATCAAACAATTCGTAAATTGGCAGAATTTGACGATTATTCAACGTTCTAAAAATCTTGATGTTTTTTACACAATCATTATAGTCCTTTTTATAAAAACGGCCGGTGTTTTTTAAAAAATGATTTTGGGGTGGTAAAATTGCCGGAAAAATCGGCAATGAATGATTCTCGCGGGAAATTTTTTGAAATTAGCTTTAACGGGGCGGTTTTATAAAACAAAAAATCAAAAAAGCAAGAGGTTTTTGCGTTCAAAACCTGTGGAAAAGTATGGGTAAAATGTGGATAAAGTTTTTCAATGACCGCTATTGACAACATATCATTATTCGCTCTCTTTTGGCAAGTTATTGTTCGCCGCACTTGCTTTTTTGCGGTTTTAATGTAGAATAAACCTCGTAATAACGCCAATTATGAGCACAACCTATCAACCAAAAAAACGAAAGCGGAGCAAGACTCACGGTTTTCGCGAAAGATCAAGTACCGTGGGCGGCCGGCGGGTTTTAAAGGCGCGCCGCGCCAAGTGCCGCAAAAAACTTTCGGTTTAAACCATTATGTTGCCGCCGGCCCATCGTTTAAAAAAAGAAAAAGAGATTAAGCGCGCGCTTGGCGGGAGGATGCGCGCCGGAAATAATTTGTTGGTTTGCCGGGCGGCGCCGAATGATTTGGGCGTTGCCCGCTTTTGTTTTGCGGTGTCAAAAAAGGTTTCCAACAAAGCGGCGGTTCGCAACCTCTTAAAGCGCCGCTTGCGCGCGGCGGCGGCGGCGATGTTGGCGCAAATAAAGCCCGGTTTTGATTGTGTCTTGATTGCTCGCTCCGGGTTGGAAGACAAAACTTATCAAGAAATTTGCGGATGTCTTTACGGGGTTTTGGCAAGAAGCAACCTGCTAACAGGATCAAAAACGCAAAATAAAAAATAATTTTATCTGATAATTTTAAATTTTTATTTTTTAATTTTTAATTTTAAACATGAACATTTTTGACACATTGATTTATCAGCCGCTTTTTAACGTCTTGGCGATTCTTTATCAGTGGCTGGGAGATTTTGGGTTGGCGGTTATTGCTCTCACCGTGCTTATCAGACTGTTGCTTTATCCCCTGGCGGCGGAAGCCATTCGTGTGCAAAAAATCACGGCGCGCTTGCAGCCGAAAATGAAAGAAATTCAGGAAAAATATAAAAAAGACAAAGAAAAGCAGGCGATGTTGGTAATGGAATTGTGGAAACAGCACAAAATCAACCCAATCAGCAGTTTTTTGCTTTTACTGGTTCAGTTGCCGGTGTTGTGGGGTCTTTATCGTTTGTTTTGGAATGGGTTTGAAAACGGCGCGGCATCAATGCTATACGGCTTTGTTCCCGATCCCGGTAAAATCAATCCGTTTTTTCTTGATTATGTGAATTTATCGGAGGCGTTTCCGGTGTTCGCGCTTGCCGCCGGTGTTTTGCAATTTTTCCAAACAAAAATGATGATGCCCGCGAATTTGCCCGAAGACAAGAATAAACCGGTCAACCAAGGTGAAAAATTCGCCAAAATGATGCAAACCCAATCGCTATATGTCTTTCCGGTGATTACGGTGTTGATATTTTGGAGTTTGCCGTCCGCGCTGGGGCTATATTGGATCGCGTTCGGAGGATTTTCCATTGCCCAGCAATATTTTCTTTTGAAAAAAATCGATAAAGAAGACGGCGCGACCGCCGCGTGAATTTTCCCGTGTTAGGTTTAATCTCAAAATATATGGATAATTCAAAAGTTGATATCAAAAAAATAAAAAAAATGGCGCAATGGTTGCTGGAAAAAATCGACCCGGCGGCTGAAATTTCAACGGTTGCCGGCACTGATGGCGCGGTTAAGGTTGAAATTAACGCCGCCGACGCGCAAGCGATTATCGGACAAAACGGAGAAACCCTGCGGGCGATTACGCATCTTTTGCGGGTGATGGCGCGCAAGGAGTTTGCCCGAGAAGTTTTAATTGAGGCGGATGCCAACGGCTACTTGGAGAAACGCAAAAATTATTTGCGCCAGCTGGCGGTTTCGACCGCCAATGACGTTTCTTTATTAAAAAAAGAAATTGTTTTGCCGCCGATGAATTCTTATGAGCGTCGCGTTGTGCATATGGAATTGGCCGATCGCGCCGACATCGCCACTGAGAGCCGCGGGGAAGGAATTTCGCGGCGGATTGCGATTAAACCGGCAGAATAAACCTAAATTACTTTGAATTACGAAACTCTTATTCGGCAAGTGTTTTCGCGGAGCACGTAAATTTTATTGCTATAAAATTTCCTAGTATTTTGCGCCGGTCGCGCAAAATAATGCTCCGTGAAAACACTCGCCTCAACGAGTTTCGTAATTCAAGACAATTAAAAACCGCGTCTTTAGGGCGCGGTTTTTTGTTCGGCGGCGGGTGCGGTTTCGGGTGGCTGATCGGGGGTTTCGGGAAGCGGCTTCCCGAGGGAAGGTGGTTTTGCCGCCGGCTCGGCTTTTGTTTCTTGCATAACTTCAGAGAGCGGCCGATTGGGCGGAATCGTTTGCTTGGCTAAATGGTCGGAGTTGTGAATATCTTCGGGCGGCGCCGTTTTTGGCGCGATGGGCGGCGCGGCGCCAGCGGCCGCTTTTTTGATTTCCTCTTTTGCTTTTTTGATTTTAGCCAATTCCTCGGGATTGGTGGTGATGATTTGGTCTTCAACATATGACGCAACCACTTTTATCGCCACGTGTTTTTGCCCGGCAAAAAACAACCCCTCCCCGATCTCAGCCTCCAGAAGCATCCCTTTTTCTCTTTCGGTGAGATTAAAAGTTTTTTGCACCACATCAATGGTGGCCGGCGATTGTTTGAGCAATAGCTGGATTGAAGAGTTGGTGATAATCGGCTGACCGTAATTGGAGCGCATAAAATCGGCAACATCCTGAGTGATGGTGGTAACTCCCAGCCAATATTTTCGCGCCCGTTTGCATAGACCGTATAAAAACGAGGCGCCGTCGTCGCTTTGCATTAATACCCACGCTTCATCCACTACCAATATTCTTTTACGCAGCTTTGAGCGCACTTTGTTCCAAATATAGTGCATAATGATATACATTGCCGAGGTGCGGAATTCGTTTTCCATGTCGCGAATTCCAAAAACCACCAGAGGTTTATCCATGGAAATATTGGTGGGTTGATTAAAAAATTCCGCGTAAGTGCCTTGGGTGAACTTGCGAATCCTCCGCACCAAAGAATCCGCGCCTTCCATCCCCTCCAAAACCGCCTCCATATCTTGCATCAGCGGCACGCGGTCGGCCCATAGTTTGGGGTCGGTTTGCGGGGTGATATCTTTGGCGGCGTAAACTTCGGTGAGCGCGCGATCAACGATGGCGTCTTCTTCGGGCGTCATCCCGCCCAAAAGGATGCGCATCAGACCGACAATGTTGATGATATTGGAACGAATAACATCGGCGGGGTTTTCGTCTTCGCGCGGTTCGGGCAAGTCAAACGGATTGATATGAAACGGCGACGACAGAGAAACATTCAAAAACGAACCGCCGGTGGCTTCCGCCAGGGTTTTAAATTCGTTTTCCGGATCAACCACGATAGCGTCCACCCCCATCATCATTGAGCGCAAGATTTCCAATTTGACGGTGTAGCTTTTGCCCGACCCCGATTTGGCAAAAATCACGCTGTTGGCATTTTCCATTGAAAATCGGTCAAACAGCACCAGTGCGTTATTGTGCAGGTTGGTGCCGTAAAGAATGCCTTCATTGGCGGAAAGATCAAATGAAACGAACGGAAAGGTTGATGATAACGGGCTGGTGTTCATCGGCGTCCATGTTTGAATCTGGTCCATGCCGTAAGGAGAAGTGGAAATAAATCCTTCTTTTTGCTGGTAGAGCGACGGCTTGATGTAGATCAGTTTTGATTCAAGGATTGAGCGCAGGGTGGTTTCAATGTCGCGCAATTTTTCAAAATCATTTTCATAGGCGGTGAGATATATTCCCAGCCGGAACATTCTTTCCGTGGAAGTTTGCAACTTGTCGCGCAATCCTTCCAAATCTTGATAGGCGATTTCCAGCGCCGGATCGCGCACCAATCCTTTTTCTTGCCGTTCCATAATTTCGGCTTGCACCTCGGTGAGTTTTTTGCGCAATTGTTTGAGCGTGGTGCCGGTGTCAATGGGATGGATGTGGAAAGAAACATCCATGGGGGTGTCAAGATTGATTACCGGTGTGAACCATCCGGAATTCAAATAGCGCGGATAGGAAAAAATAAAAAACGATTTGCCGCAACGCTCCCCGATTTTGAAATGATCGGACGCCAAAACAATCGATGACGGCGCGACAATGTCGCGGATGTTAATGGTTTTCATTTCCAGCTCCTGACCCGGCAATTCCAGCCGCTTCTTTTTTTTGGATGATGAGAATAAACCCATGTTTCAAATTAAAAATTTAAAAATCAAAATTAAAAATTTTGGAGTTGAAATTTTTCGCGAAAAATTTCAACGATATATATTATTCCTTAACTTTGATTTTTGATTTTTCAATTTTAAATTTTTATTGAATCAATTCCGGAGGGATTTCCGGATAGTAGCCGCGCTCGGAATCTTCAAGATGGTGGTTGCTCCACAAAAATTCGGCGATTTCCAGGCTGTTTAGGGGCACGCATTGCAAGCCGCACCGGCGCAATCCCAATGCCACAAATTCCATTCTTTGCGCCAGCTGGGTTTTGTTCTGTTCAAACTGGTCCTGCGCCGCTTGGGCGATTCTTTGGCGGTTTGCCGCCGCGTTTTTCCCCTGCGCGGCGGTCAAGCTGGGCAGGGCAATTTGTTGGAATGGCACAATCACATAGAATGTTTTGTTCATAATGGTTCCTCCCGAGACAATCTCATTGATGAAATTGCGGTATTCCACGATTTGTGTGCGCAGCAGATCGTTGCTTTGCCGATTTTCCAAGTCGCGCAATTTGTCCAAATAGCTGGTGATGTTGAGTTTGCGGCTTTGCACCAGGATTTGCAGGGAGAAATCCAGAGAATTCAAAAAGTTTTGATATTGCCCGATGACGGCGTTTTGCTCCTCTTCGGCCATCAGGGCGAAATTAATGGAATTGACCATAATAATTCCCCGCAAACCTTTGTTTTTGAGGACTAAAATTCCGTCCCTGATTTGATCAATTTCCAAAAATTGTTGGGTGGAAAGAATCGCCATGTTTCAAATTAAAAATTTAAAAATCAAAATTAAAAATTTTGGAGTTGAAATTTTTTTAAAATTTCAACGATATTATATGAAAATTCCTTAATTTTGATTTTTCAATTTTAAAATTGTTCGCATTTGATGATTTTTAATTTTACATTGTCATTTTGATTTTTGATTTTTCAACTTTAAATTTATTACGCGGTTTCCATATAGTCGCGGATCCGCCGCCAGTTGTTTTTTTTGGGCGAGGAGATGATTTTAACCGCCGATGGCGCTTTTTGCAAAGTGATGACTCCTCGATCCATTACCGCTTGATTGGGCCTGGCAAACCCTTGCCACAAAAATATTCGCGGCGCCATGGCAAAAGCCATGTAATGTTGGATGACTTTGACAATGTCAATGCCGTCAATTTTAACAAATGCCAGCGCGCCGGCGCATCCGCCCACGGCAGCAATCAACGCCAGCGCCAGCGGCATGCTCGCCTTGCCGATAGTGAAATAGATCAAAAACGAAATTGTCACGCCGATGCCCACGAAAATGAACTGCTTGAATGTGAGCGGTCCCACGATCTTTGACTCCATCTCAATGAATTGCGGAATGGTGAAATTCATAAAAAATTCAAAATTTAAAGCTTTAAATTTTGCAAATTCTAAACCCCAAGCCCTAATCTCTAAACAATCTCAAAGTTAAAATCTTAAAATTACAAACAAAATATGGCTTGTTTTTTCTTTGAATTTTAATATTTGGATTTGTTTGGGATTTAGATATTAGAATTTAGGATTTATTGTCATTATATCACCCTTCCGTTTTTGCCGCAAAATTTTGTTAATCAAAAAATCTGCCGAATCGAAGTTGTCTGTGGCGAATGGCTTTGATTGTTTGCCGTGGCCGCGCGCCACCATGCCAAAGAGCGCAATGGCGGTGAATATTTTTAGTTTTAATGCGCGGCATCAGCGTAAATGAGATATTTTTATCCAACCAAAAGCAAAACTTGATTTATCTTTTAGTTAAACTATAATCAAAGCGTATTTGCGATTTAAGCCAAAAATATATTTATATAAGGTGATACTATAAAGCCAAAACCATGGAGAAAATTTTGCGATATAATATAATTCTAACGCCTGAACCCGAGGGCGGATTTACCGTCGTCGTGCCGTCTTTGCCCGGGTGCGTTACTTATGGGAAAAATTTGTCCGAGGCGCGCAAGATGGCCGAAGACGCGATTAAAACATATATCGCCAGTCTAAAAAAACACAACGAGCCGATACCCGACAGCGAGGGCGACTTGGTTTCCACTTTGGAAATTGCTTCCAAGCCGGAATTGATAAAAATGAATTAAAACATCTGCTCTAACGCAAAAGCCATAGCAAAAACCGCCGCAATTTTGCGGCGGTTTTTTTTGATTACTTCACCTCCACGCCGAATTTTTTGATTTGCGCGGGCAGAGAAAGCCAGTGGTTGTTAAAGTTGGCTTTGCTTAGAATGTGAGGTTCCAGCTTAACTTCAATTTGTTTCGCCCACCATGCGACGCGGTCGATTTTTTCGCGGTCAAAATTTTTGCCAGAATCCAGAATCACCGCCACATCAATGTCGCTGTCAATGTGCGGCCGGTTTTTGGCATATGATCCAAACAAAATCACCCGCTCCACCGGCAATCCCTCAAGAATTAATTTTTCTCTCAGTTTGCCAATCGCCCTTTTGACATACGCAATCGGCAATTTTTTTCTCACCGCTTTGATAATCATATTTATTCAGAGAAATAATTTTTTAGAAGCCATTTCCAAAGAGGAATGTATTGGATTTGTCTGCCTTCAATATTTTCGGTTTTTTCAATTTCTTTGTTTAGAATGACGCCGAATTTAAGATTAAACTCATCCATTGCCGCCAAAATCGCTTTTACTTCCCTGTTTTCGGTTTTTGGATCTGCCAAATCATGGCTGACTTGATAGATTTGTATGCCGCTTCTGTTTTTCACGATGAAATCAACTTCAAGGTTTTTTTTGGTTTTGCAATAAAAAACTTCGTTTTGCCGATCGCGCTTCAATTCTCCCAAAACAATGTTTTCGCAGATCCATCCCAAGTTTTGTCCGACTTTGTTGGCAATATTGTTGTAAAACGAGATATCGGTTGAATAATATTTGGCGGGGTTGGCGATTTGTTCTCCGAAAGAATAAGAAAAGAATGGCACGCGAAAAAACAAAAAGCTTTCTTCAAGATATTTCAGATAATTTTTTATTGTTCCGGCGTTTTTCATTTCAATGATTTTGCCGATATTTCTCAATGATTGTTTTTGCCCGATATTCGCAAGCAAAAGCCGCGCCAACTCACTTAATTTTTGGCGGTATTTGATATTGTAGCGGTTAACAATGTCGCGGGAAATTATGTCTTTGAAATATTCTTGAGTTAATTCCGGGGACGGATTTTTGATATATTCGGGCATACCGCCAAATTGCATATATTCTTTAAAAATATCGCCGATTTCCATTTGCCGGTCGTGGTCGTAAAAAGATGACGGGGTGAGTTTTTGTTTTTTGAAGCAAGTCAAATACTCGTGGAAAGAAAGCGGATAAAGCGCGATGGGAATATTGCGGCCGGTGAGAGCGGTGCCCATTTCCGAGGATAATAGCGATGCGTTTGACCCGGTAGCATATATTTTGTATTTTTCGCTTTCTCGCAGACGATTGAGAAATTTTTCCCAATAACGGATGTTTTGGATTTCATCAAAAAACAAAAATGTTTCCTTGTCTTTGTTCTCAGAGTTTAATTCGCGGTGCGCTTCCATGAGGGGTTCAAAATCGTCTTTGGTAAAATCAGCCAATCGTTCGTCTTCAAAATTTACATACAAAAATCGGTCGTCGGTTAATTTTTCCCGCGATTTATAGTCGTCCCAGATTAATCGCAAAAGGGATGACTTGCCGCAACGGCGGATGCCGGTGATCAAAAGGATTTCTTTCAATTGGCGATATTTGGTATAAAAATCGTTTAAAATGTCGCGCGAAAACAGCCCGGTTTTGTTTAAGAAAAATTTTTTCTGCTCTAAAACTACGTTTTTTAATATTTCTTTGTGCATAAAATTATGCAAGGGTATTAATAGTGTGCGATGCCATTATACACTATATATCAAAAGTGTTCAATGGCATTGCACGGTTTGGCTTTAATTGACTTGAATATACAATAATTTGTTAATTTATTCAAAAATCAAGGAAATTGCTTGTAATCATTCGCTGGGAGTATTTATTCTCCCTTTTTTAAAGGGAGTGCCCGCAGGGCGAGGGATTTGCATTTAAAAATCCTCCACCTACGCTATAAAGCTTCGGCGGACAAGTCCGGCGCGATTGCGCGCCACCTCCTTTACAAAAGGAGGAATAAATACAAAATTCAATACCCCAGTGGATGATTACAATTGCTT